>JBEEMB010000118.1:0-3068 GCA_041167815.1 Bacteroidota bacterium
ATGGCCATGATGATGGCAGAAAAAAACCCGCCAAGCGGCGGGTTTTTGTATCAGTTCAGATTATTTACAAAAATGAAGGGCTTTCGGTTTTTATCCTTGAGGATGGACTCGACATGCCGTCTGGACCGAACAACCTTCCGTTTATCCAAATCAAGGATTTCGCAGGACACACACATGTGATCCGGCGATTCAACCGTGAATAACAAACGGTTCAAGCGATCCACTTCCCATTCGATAGCCTGTTCGCTCATCGATTTATCCTTGAAGAGTACAAGTAAATCCCTGTTTGGTCGCTTCATAAGATGTTATTAAGCTGTTTCAGTATCCGACCATGCCCTTTTTATTCGGACAACCGCAGTTCGCATTTTTTGATGTACCGCAGGAGACGAATGCCAATGCCACGATTACAAACGAGGCAAAGACTATTTGGTTCAATTTAAGGTGTCGCATGTAAACATCGAATTTAACTGGTTTCTTTCCAATAAAAATGAATAAAAGACGGATTTTTACAAAAATTAGGATATCAGAAACGACACATTCATGTACCCGGTCGATGCGACACGAAAAGTCGTGATTGCACCGCTTGACTGGGGGCTGGGTCATGCCACCCGGATCATCCCCATCATCAGGTATCTGGTTGATTCCGGCAGAACGGTGACAGTCGCGGCAACGTCCGCAGGCATCAACGTCATAAAAACCGAATTCCCGAACCTTGAATATCTCACAATACCCGGCTATGCCATGGATTATCCTCGGAAAGGCAGGTATTTTGCGTTTCACATGATCCGGAGGCTTCCCAGGTTGCTTGCTGCCATTCGTCACGAGTACCGCTGGTTGAGGCGCGCCCAACAGATTCATCGTTGGGATCTCATCATCAGCGACAACCGCTATGGCTTCAGACATCCGGACGTGCCTTCCGTGCTCATCACACATCAAATCAATATTCGTACCGAAATTTCAAGCGGTGCCGATCGACTCGTAAAAAAGTTGAACCACGCGATCATCAACAGGTTCGACACATGTTGGATTCCGGACCAAAAAGACTTGCCTGGTCTGGCAGGAATGCTGTCGCACGGGCAAATTCCGTCACGCGCCCGATACATCGGACCTCTTTCCCGCTTAACCCCACAGCCGCCATCAAGGCGCTCGGGATTGTTGATCATGCTCTCGGGCCCGGAGCCGCAGCGCACCCTGATAGAATCCAGTTTGCTGAATGCCATGAAGAACTACAGCGGGAAAGTCACCCTTGTCCGCGGTTTGCCGGAAGCAGATGACATCCCCGCTGCAAGTAACAATCACACCCTTCTTAATCATTTGCCCGCTGAAGCATTAGGCCGTTGTATGGCTGAGGCTGAACTGGTGATCTGCCGTGCCGGTTACAGCTCTGTTATGGATCTGGTTTGCACCGGTACCCCAGCCGTGTTGATTCCTACGCCCGGACAGACAGAACAGGAATACCTCGCCAGGCATCTGGAGAAAGCAGGCTATTTCCCATTCGTCAATCAGGAAGCATTTTCCCTTGAAGCAGCGTTGATATTGGCTAAAACCTTCATTTTCAGGATAGATAAACCCGATTTTCAGGCACATCTCCGTGTGTTGGAGGAAGTACTGCCCGGATTTCCACATCCATATTAAAGCATTGAAACGTTGAAAAAAACATGGCTCGCACATGGTTCCGTGTTGACCGCTAACATCATTTTTGCCGTCAACTTCAGCATCGCCAAACAGGCGACTCCACTTTGGATCAAGCCGTTTGGATTGAATGTCGCCCGCGTACTCGTCACGACGGCTTTGTTCTGGCTGATGGTACCTTTTGAGCGAAGGGACAGACCGGTGGATCGTCGCGACTGGCTGACCATCCTGGCCTGCGCCCTCACGGGAGTCACCATCAACCAGCTGCTCTTCATCAGAGGGCTTTCGATGACTTATGCCACACATGCTTCCCTGATACAACTGGCCACACCCATCATGATCCCGGTCTTCGCCTGGATATTTCTGCGAGAACCCATCGGATCCCGACGCAGCCTGGGTCTTTTGATGGGCGTCACCGGTGCGGCACTCCTCATTTTGCGGCGGGTGGACGGCTCTTCCGCCGATGATGTCATGGCCGGAAATATCATGATACTGCTGAATGCCGTTTCTTATTCCGTGTACTTCATCCTCGCCAAACCACTAATGGCCAAATATGCACCCGCACGTTTCATGCGCTGGGTGTTCACCATTGGCACCTGTATCATCACACCCATCGGTTGGAATGAATTCACGCAGGCGGATTGGGTTTCCTTCACACCACAGGCCTGGTTTTCGGTTGGATTTGTGGTCATCGGCGCCACATTCCTGGCCTATATGTTCAATATCTACGCCTTAAAACATCTGGATGCCGGAGCCATTGGATCATATATCTATCTTCAGCCCGTCATGGCAGCCATGGTGGCGACGCTCTGGTATGATGAGCCGTTCACTTTTTCACAAGCCATTTCTGCTGCATTGATTTTCGCCGGAGTTTACCTGGTAAACCAGCGAAAGCCCAAACAAACTTCGGCTTGATTGGTTCTACCGAAAGTGTATCCGCATGTCCGAACATACCAGACGGCGTATAAAGCCCAAGATTTTCAGTAATATTGAAACTTTCATCAATCAAACAGAGTCATGAGAAAAATCCTGCTGTTATGGGGACTGCTGCTCACCGTCCGACTGGTGGCGCAGCCGACGTTCCCGCTGAACGGTGTCGCAGATGACCGCGACATTACTTATGCCTTTACACATGCCACCGTCATGCGAGACGGAAAGACGCCCCTCCAGGATGCAACGCTGCTGGTGCGCAAAGGTCGGATCACAGCCGTGGGTAGTCAGATCGCGATACCTACAGACGCCCTCGTCATCGATTGCAAGGGTAAATACATTTATCCTTCTTTCATCGATCTTTATGCGGATTACGGGATCCCTTCAAACCAGCGTGGTATGGGCGGCTTCAACTTCAATGCCCCGCCACAACTCAACTCCAATCAAAAAGGAGCTTTTGGCTGGAATCAGGCCATCCGCACCGACATTGAAGGAGCCAAAGTATT
>JBEEMB010000138.1:0-5251 GCA_041167815.1 Bacteroidota bacterium
TGATTGATTTTGCGATGGTCATTTGTTGATTAGACGAAATAAAGGGCCCCAAGGTTTGAAGCCGGTTCTGTTTTAACGTTTCATATCACGGTAAGCTATCGAGGTACTGCTCCAATTCATATTCGGTTTTGAAGAGTACCTCACGCACCTTGCTCCCAAGGTTTGGGCCTACGACGCCGGCAGCTTCCAGTTGGTCCATCAGTCGGCCGGCCCGATTGTAACCCAGTTTCATACGGCGCTGGATGAGCGAAGTGGAACCCGACTGGCTCTGGACGATCAGTCGCGCAGCTTCCTCGAATAGCGGATCACGGTTGCCCAGATCGACATCCTTCGTTTCCAGTTCCTTTTCATCCACGTATTCCGGCAGCATGAAGGCATGCGGATATCCCTTCTGATCGGCAATGCTGTCGACCACCCGCTCCACTTCCGGCGTATCAACAAAAACACACTGCAGGCGGGTGATCTCACCGTTATAGGATACCAGCATATCCCCACGTCCGATCAGCTGTTCAGCACCTCCGGCATCGAGGATGGTACGGCTGTCGATCTTGGAAGATACTTTGAAAGCCACACGTGCCGGGAAGTTTGCCTTGATCGTACCGGTGATGATATTTACAGAAGGACGCTGGGTGGCGATGATCAGATGGATGCCTACCGCCCTGGCCAGCTGCGCCAAACGCCCAATGGGCATTTCAATTTCTTTCCCGGCGGTCATGATCAGATCGGCAAATTCGTCGATGACCAGCACGATGAATGGAAGAAATTGGTGTCCCTTCTCAGGATTCAGTTTCCGGGCGATGAATTTATCATTGTACTCCTTGATGTTCCGGCAACCTGCTTCCTTCAACAGGTCGTAGCGGTTGTCCATCTCGATACAAAGCGCATTCAGCGTATTGACCACCTTTTTGGTGTCTGTGATGATGGCATCCTCTTCCCCGGGCAGTTTCGCAAGGAAATGCCGGTCTATCGTCTTGTACAGGCTCAGTTCCACCTTTTTGGGATCCACCAGCACGAACTTAAGCTGGGAAGGATGCTTACGATAAAGGAGGGAAACGAGCACAGCGTTGATGCCAACAGATTTACCCTGACCGGTGGCACCCGCCATCAACAGGTGGGGCATGGTTGCCAGGTCAACGATGAAATGCTCATTATCGATCTTCTTCCCCAGGGCAATGGGCAGGGCAAATTTGCTATGCTGGAATTTATCCGATGACAGGAGTCCACGCATGCCCACCAGCGCCTTTTTCACGTTCGGGACCTCGATACCGATGGTTCCCTTTCCGGGGATCGGGGCGATGATGCGGATACCTAGGGCAGACAAGCTGAGGGCGATATCGTCTTCCAGGTTTTTGATCCGGGATATGCGCACACCCGCAGCAGGTACGATCTCGTAGAGGGTGACCGTTGGTCCGACCGTCGCGAAGATCTTCTGGATGGCGATGTCATAATTCTCCAGGGTACGAATGATCTGGTCTTTGTTGGCTTCCAGCTCAGCCTGATCCATCACGATCTTTTCTCCGGAATAGTTTTCCAGGAGGTCGAGCGATGGATATTTATAATCCCGAAGGTCCAGTACGGGATCGTAGGGCGGCAGGTTTTGTACCTGTTCGCGTCGTTCCGCCTGAGCATCCGCAGGAGGATTAGGCTTGATTTGCAAAGGCATTTCTGAAATCGACGCCGAAGATGGTTCGATCTGTAAAGGCCTGATTTCAGGTGTATGTACAGGGGGCGTGGCACGGGGAGGCAGGGGCTGCCATGGCGGATCCTGCGCTAAAGGCGGTACCACAGGCTGCTCCTCCTTCAACACAAATCCCGGATCTTCATCCGGGGGATTGGCATCTTCGCGAATGTTGAGGGGCAGTCTAACCCCACCGGACACCCGCATTTTGTTTCCTTTGGAAGCATCATTGGGTTGTGCTGCCGGTTCGGGAGCGGCCGTAGCTTCCGGTTCCGGAGATGAGTTTATTTCAGGTTCCGAAACTGGAGCCGGTGCTGTTCTGACGGGCATTTTTGGCACCCGGAATACCGGATTGAATCGCCAGATGACAAGCGAAAGACCTGCCACACCCAGGGCCATGGTGGTACCCAGCGCGCCCATGAATCCTGTCATCCAGGCGGACATACCTAGTCCAAGGGTTCCTCCCCAGGGGAACTCAGCCCCATCCGTAAGAAATGCCAGCGAGATGCTTAAAATGAAAATAGCCGGGATGGCAGTGAACAGATGACGACGCACTTTGAAGATACGCTGTCCGAAAAGCATGTTGGAACCCTTGACAAACAAGAGTTGACAGAAAAACAAGGAGGCCAGCCCAAAACCCTGATAGATGAATAGATACGAAACGAAGGCCCCAAAAGTGCCCAACATGTTCGAAATCTTAAGGGAATTCGGCTTCAGGATCGACGTACCATTGTCCCGGATCACATCCATGTCTTCCTGCCAGGTGAACAGATAGCTCACGAAGGCAACGAACAGGAAAACAGAGAACATGAGCAGAACTGCACCGATGATTTTATAGGTTCGATCATCCTGCACGACTTCCTTCAACTTTACTTCAGGTTCCTTTTCGGGCCTGAGTTCTGTCGGTTCCGCTTTCTGTTTGCCCTTGGATGTTTTGAGGCGATTGGCCATACTTTCTATCAGGGATTGGCTTGAGCGGCAAAGATAGCAGTGATTCAGTTATGCAGGGGCAGAAAGAGGGCCACAGCCGAAGGGCCTATTCATCTACGTCTGGTCCCAGGAGTGATCCCGGAACGCCTGTCATCAACAGCAGCCAACCGATGATCAACAGCAATCCCCCCAATGGAGTGACAAACGCAAACATCCCCAATCCTCCCTTTCCGATCACGGTCAGGAAGATGGATGCATAAAGGGATCCGCTGAACAGGATGATACCCCAGATAAAGAACTGTCCTGATCGGTTCATAGACTGAGTCCGGTAACGCTTGTACAGGATTCCGGTGGCGAGTAATGCCAGGATATGGTAGAACTGATAAGAAACGGCCGTTTGATAGGTCGCCATCTGATCCGGAGACAGATATTGTTTGAGGTAGTGGGCTCCGAAAGCGCCAATCATCACGGTGAACGCCCCCAGCAATCCGGCGAGCTTTACGAAAATCCTGTTCTTATGCATGTTCAATGGTTTCAAGAATGACGCGGGCATCAGGACGGGGAGCGGTGATCTCGATCCTGGCCTGTTGATAAAACGGTATACGAACCTCCAATCTATCTTCCACGAGCGCTTTGAGCGCATCCCCGTGTTTCCCTTGAAGCACGGGCCTGTGGGCGTTTTCGCGCTCCAACCGCTCCAACAGCACTTCAATGGGTGGATTCAGCCAAACGGTGATGCCGTGTCTGTTCATCCAATCCATGTTGTCGCCGAAACAGGGAGCTCCTCCCCCGGTGGAAATGATCAGAGAGATTGCTTCCCGGCCCCGATTTGTCTGCTGCGGTTCTTCAGACTTTTCAGTCGAGAGCTGCTCCAGCCAATATCGTTCCCGGGCGCGAAAATAAGCTTCTCCTTCGGTATTGAAAATGTCTGAGATAGATCTTCCTTCATGGGCTTCGATCACCTGGTCGAGGTCATGCCACGTAAGTCCGGAGAGCGCAGCCATTCTGCGGCCCATATAGCTCTTGCCAGATCCCATAAATCCCACCAGAAAAAGAATCATGGCCTTAAATAAAATGAAAAGAAATGGAAGGGATCATTTGAAAGCATTGAGTCCGGTGATATCCATTCCGGTGATGAGGAGATGAATATCATGTGTGCCTTCGTAGGTGATCACGCTTTCCAGGTTCATCATGTGGCGCATGATGGAATATTCGCCGGTAATGCCCATGCCACCGAGCATCTGGCGTGCATCACGGGCAATTTGTGTCGCCACCTGGCAGCCGTTGCGCTTGGCCATGCTGATCTGGGCGGCGGTGGCTTTTCCCTGATCCATTAGTACAGCGAGCCTCCAGTTCAGCAGCTGTGCCTTGGTGATTTCTGTGAGCATTTCCGCCAGTTTCTTCTGTTGTAGCTGGAAGCCTCCGATGGGGCGATCAAACTGCTGACGTTGCAACGAATACCTGAGGGCTGTATCATAACAATCCATGGCAGCACCAATGGTGCCCCAGGCGATGCCGAACCTGGCCTTATTCAAACAACTCAATGGCCCCTTCATCCCCCTTACGTTGGGCAGGATGTTTTCTTTGGGCACCTTGACGTTATCGAACACCAGCTCTCCGGTCGCAGATGCCCGAAGGCTCCACTTTCCATGGGTGGTAGGCGTGGAGAACCCCTCCATGCCACGTTCCACGATCACCCCGTGAACGATACCTTCTTCGTCACGCGCCCATACCACCGCGATCTGAGCAAATGGCGCATTGCTGATCCACATCTTTGCACCATTCAACAACACATGGTCGCCCTTGTCCTTGATATTGGTCACCATGCCGGAAGGATTGCTTCCGTGATCCGGCTCCGTCAGCCCGAAACAGCCAAGCCATTCGCCACTGGCGAGTTTTGGAAGATACTTTTGTTTTTGGGCTTCGTTGCCGTAGGCCTGGATGGGGAACATCACCAGGGATCCCTGCACCGAAGCAGTAGAACGCACACCACTGTCGCCACGTTCCAATTCCTGCATCATCAGGCCATAACTCAAATAATCCATGCCTCCTCCGCCATATTCAACGGGAACAGTCGGGCCGAAACATCCTAACTCACCAAGTTGGGGTACAATTTGTAACGGAAACTCCGCCCGCTGGGCATAATCTTCGATGATGGGGGAAATTTCCCGCTTCACATAATTTCGAACGGTATCTCGTATCAGCAGATGCTCTTCACTCAGCAACTCGTCCAATTGGAAATAATCCGGACTTTGGAACAGATCGGATGCAGCCATAATCTTAAGTTATAGGTTGTAAAGATAACCAACATGTGCGCGATAAGAAAGCTTCAGGCATGATTTGCATCAGGATCGATCCTTGCCGGAAAGATCTTCAAACCAAACCGGCCGGGCATCATCCCAGTCACCGTTGTAATTGATGAACAACTCCTCCCCGGGCTCAATATCCCGAACGGCGGTCACCGTGATGGTATCATCATCGTAATCCATTTCGTACTCACAGTTGGAGGGTGAAGCATGATTGTACACCGGTACATATCCCATCGCCATGCAGCATTGTTTCCGATTTTCTCCCCATTCGAATATATAATCGTGCAGCGGTGTTTTGTCCAGCAGGATGCGGTCTTCCGGTCCCATGACAATG
>JBEEMB010000157.1:0-2991 GCA_041167815.1 Bacteroidota bacterium
CACATTCGTCAGAGTCGGAGGATGACTTATCTTTCGCCCACACCACGGATATGTCTGTGCTGACCCCTCTTTTTTGTTTTCAATCCCTCGTACATCCAGACCAGCAAGCATTGGAAGGATCCTCTCTATGTCTATTGAAACCGCCGACCGGCATGGGTTTCAAGATCTGACATCCATCTCATGCGCACCAATCCGGTGCGTCTCTTCTCAATTTATTCTTTCAATATCATGCATCTGAAATATGCATTTAGCACAGCCGTGTCCTGCTTGTGTGCCTGCCTGCTTTTGTCTTGCGGATCCGAAAAAACAAAGGACTCAACGGTGTTGGACACTTATCCGGTTATCAGGCCTTACAGGGTTGATACCATCTTCAACAAAGAATATATCGCCGAGATCAATGCCCGGCAAAATGTGGAGATTAGAACCCGTGTCAAAGGATTCATAGAAAAAATCCATGTTGATGAAGGAAAGCCGGTGCAGGCGGGTCAGATACTCTTCACATTGGGCAGTCGTCTGTTCAGGGAGGATTTGTTGCGTGCAGAGGCTGCATTCAAGAGTGCTGTTGCAGAGTTGAAAGTATTGGAAGTAGAACTCCAGAATACCCAGACATTGGCATCCAGGAATATCGTTTCTGATTCGGAACTGAAGATGGCCGTGGCCAGAAAGGAGGCTGCAGAAGCCCGGGTGGAAGAGGCGCGCGCCGCTGTTGGCATTGCCAGGCTCAATCTGTCTTATGCTGAAGTAAAAGCGCCGTTTGCCGGGGTCATCAACCGAATTCCAAACAAAACAGGCAGTGTGGTGTCCGAAGGCGATCTGCTGACAACCCTGTCCGACAACCGGGAGATGTTTGCCTATTTCAATATCTCCGAGCGTGAGTTCATCAATATCATGAAGCGAGACAGAGATGGCAACAGGGAGGCTGTATCACTGGTGTTGGCGGATAATGAGGAGTTTCCTCAAAAAGGGATGATCGAAACGGCGGAGACTGAAATCGACAGGGCCACCGGAAACATCGCATTCCGCGCGCGTTTTCGAAATCCTGACCAACTGCTACGGCACGGAAGCAGTGGCCGCATTCTTGTAAGGGAAGAATTGAAGCAGGCACTGGTGGTGCCTCAAAAAGCAACCTTTGAGATCCAGGACAAAACCTATGTATTTGTCGTGGACAGTCAGGGGGTGGTGCGATCCAGAAACATCACGCCTCGACTACGCTTACCCCATCTCTTCGTGATTCAGTCCGGACTTGATACGTCCGATCTGGTGATCCTGGAAGGGATCCAGTCTGTGAAGGATGGTATGAAGGTCAACGTGCGTCAGCCCTGATACATCAATTCCCTTTCGGAAATAAAATATAAGTATGACTGCAGCATTCATACACAGACCCGTCTTATCCATCGTGGTCTCCCTGCTTATCACGCTCGTCGGACTCATCGCTTTTCTGCAACTGCCCGTTACGCAGTTCCCCGAGATTGCACCACCTGAAGTAAATGTAACCACGAAATATACAGGCGCCAATGCGGAAACCTGTGTAAAGGCTGTGGTTACACCGCTTGAGCGGGCGATCAACGGCGTACCGGGCATGGCTTATATGTCTTCAGTATCCGCCAATGACGGTACCAGTATCATTCAGATCATCTTCAAAGCCGGAACAGACCCTGACATTGCCGCGGTCAATGTACAGAACAGGGTGTCCTCCACCCTTGATGAATTGCCTGAAGAAGTGATCAAGGCCGGTGTGATCGTGGAGAAGGTCCAGAACAGCATGCTCCTTTATGTGAATATGCTGAGTACTGACAGTTCCATGGATGAGAAGTTTCTCTACAATTACGCAGATATCAATTTATTGCCGGAGCTCAAACGCATTGAGGGCGTTGGTTTTGCCGATATCATGGGGATGCGAGAGTACTCGATGCGTATATGGCTTCATCCTCAAAAAATGACGGCCTATGGAATTTCTCCGGAGGATGTCATCCAGAGTCTGAAGCAGCAGAACGTCGAAGCGGCGCCCGGTAAAATTGGTGAAAGCTCAGGCATGCGTCCGCAGTCACTTCAATACGTGGTGAGGTACACGGGTAAATATAACACCCGAGAACAATATGAACAGGTTGTGATCCGGAGTACGGCGGGAGGGGAGTTGATCCGGCTCAAGGATATTGCTGAAGTGGATTTCGGGTCGCAGGAATATGATGTGATTTCCAAAGAGAATGGAAAGCCATCGGCGGCCATCATGTTGAAACAGCGGCCGGGGAGTAACGCCAGAGTGGTCATCGCAGATGTCAAGAAGCGGATGGAGGAGTTGAGGCGCGACTTCCCGGCAGGTGTTGATTTTACCATCAGTTATGATGTGTCGGCCTTCCTGGATGCATCGATCAGTGAAGTCGTGAAGACATTGATCGAAGCGTTCCTGCTCGTTTCGCTGGTTGTATTTATTTTCCTGCAGGACTGGCGGTCGACGATCATTCCGGCCATTGCTGTTCCGGTTTCGCTGGTCGGAACCTTTGCCTTCATGTCCATCTTCGGCTTTTCATTGAACATGATCACCCTGTTCGCCCTCGTACTCTCGATCGGTATCGTGGTGGACAACGCCATCGTGGTCATAGAAGCCGTACATGCAAAGATGGAGGAGTCGCATATCGGCCCACGCAAGGCGACGGAGCGTGCCATGCATGAGATCAGTGGTGCGATCATTGCTATCACGCTTGTGATGTCGGCGGTGTTCCTCCCGGTGGCTTTCATGCCCGGATCCGCAGGCATCTTCTATCGACAATTCTCGCTCACGCTCGCCGTGTCGATCGTGCTGTCAGGGGTCGTGGCTCTTACGCTCACGCCGGCCCTCTGTGCCACCATGCTGAAAGGACATAACGGTGTCGCACACAAGAAGAAAGGGCCCCTTCAATCCTTTTTCAACGGGTTCAACAAATGGTACGGCAGGCTTTCAGATGGCTATCGCAATTGGATCAGCCGGATCGTGAACAGAAGGGTTGTCACCTG
>JBEEMB010000230.1:0-3636 GCA_041167815.1 Bacteroidota bacterium
CTGTGCGGACACTGTCGCGCTGATGCCGGCTATGCGTGTGAAGTTTGATATTGAAGAGAAAAACACGATCAGTCCTGACGGCAGGGCCTATGCAACGATCTTCCTTCCATCCCTCGATTCTGTCGGCCCCAACAATGCACAGCCCTACAGCTTTGATGTGCAGATATCAGGGCCGGGTATCCGAAATGATGTACCGGATAGCCTCAAGAAGGCGGAGTTTCATTTTCCCGTGCCGTACTACTACCCGCGCGGTTACTATTCGATCGCGGCGCTGCAGATGACGGATGTCGCATTGAACACCCGATTGGTACTGCTTGATAACGATACGGGCAATCAACAGTACTTCATCCCACCGAACAATATCAATCAGCGCGGACTGAGAGACAGTCTATATTTTTATACGCCATACCCCGACCTGAAAGCCCCGGCGATTGATCTGAATGACATACAGATCAAGGCTACACCTACCCGGCCCGATGCTCCGAATGGCGAAACGTTGTTTGAAATGTGGCTTTGGATAAAAGATTCCAGCGACTTTCCGGGCAAGGCATCAGGGTTCAACTATCTTTCCTATACCCTCCGGGATCCGCAGGGACTTGAAAGAGCCGTTCAGTTTCAACCGAGCACCTTCTATGATGTCCGCCCGGACTCGTCGGCTTACGGTTTCAAGCGATACCGCTTCACAACGCTGCTTCCACAAGGATCTCCGCCCGGTCTCTGGGGTGTCAGTTCCATCACGTTGTGGGACAAGGCGAGAAATCGCAGGTATTATAACTTCACGGAGATCGTGCGTTTCGATGTGGAAACTTCAAAGGCACTTCAGGCGACGCCATTTGTCAAGATCGAAGCACCTTATGTGAATGCCGCCAATGCAGATTCGATCGAAGTGCGCATCGGTTGCAAAAGCTGCAAGGATCAGCGTTACAGGCTCCGCATGTATGGGAGCAACGGTGGAACCGTCAATCTCTTTGAAGGCATGATGACAGCGGACACCATCACCTTGAAAAACCTTGATCTGACCGGCATCAACGATGGCAATCTCTTTGCCTCGGTATTCATACTGGACAGTGCAAGGGCCCTGATCGGTACCGGCCGGGCATCTTATCTGAAGGATACAGAAGTGCCACGAGTGGTGGTGCAGCGGGCTTCAACATCGTCACTAACGGAGACGATCACCCTAAATGTCAGTGAGTCGGTAGTCAACCAACCGTCTGCGTCCGGATTGAGGATTGGGAATGGCAGTGTGACAAGTCTAAGTCGGTTGAGCGACACGAGTTTTAAAGTGACCATTCAACGCTCTTGCGCAGACACGCTGTCTATTGACATCCTTCCGGGCTTCTTCAGGGATACGGTTGACAATCCAAATGAACGGCTGCTGTATCGTGTGGTCAACGCGGTGGTTCCGGTTAAACCGGTCGTCACGTCCCCTGTCAACACAGGGCTATGCCCAGGTGATTCCATCACGCTGACTGCCCAACAAACAGGCCAGGGAAGCTTGACCTGGAAAAAAGATGGCGTTGTGATATCCGGACAGGCTGGTGCAATGATCATCATCCGGTCGGGTGGAAGTTACGCGGTTGAAGTTACCGGATCCAACGGTTGCCGGACCTCCTCCCTGCCGGTTGTGGTGAACACCCACCCTTCACCACGAGCTGATTTCAGTATATCCTCTGAAACGCAATGTCTGACCGGTAATGATTTCCGTTTTTTGAGCACATCGACGATTTCATCCGGGACCATCAGCCTTTCATGGAGGTTCGGAGATGGCAGAACATCATCTCTGGGTGCTCCGATGAACAGCTATGCGGTCAGCGGCAATTATCTTGTACAACTGGTGGCGACGAGCGCGGCCGGTTGCAGAGACAGCATCAGCAGACAGGTAAAGGTACTGGCGATGCCCTCGGCGAGTCTTCAGGCCATCCCATTAAGGAACATTCATCCGGGACTATCGACATCCATTACCGCCACACCGGGCAGTATAGGCAGTTACCAGCTCCAGTGGTTCAGAAACGATGTCGCCTTGAGTGGGGAAACATCGCTTTCCATAGACTCCATCGGGCTTAAGCATGCATCAGGCAGATACAGACTGAGAATCGGTTACGTATCACCATCACCTGCCTGCCCAGTGCTGACGCCGGAGTTGGTAATAGGGGATTCTGCCGTGGCCCGGTTGTTTCTTTTTCCAAACCCGAATACCGGCAGGTTCCGAATGGCCATCTACCAACCCACACAGTCAAGGCTCACGTTATCTGTGCTGGATGCCCGGGGAAAACTGGTACTTGATCGGAGTGTTGATGGAGTATCCGGGTATACGACCATGGACATCGATCTGGGCCACCCAGGACCGGGTCTTTATTTCGTCAGCATTCGTGACGGTGCGGGTAAAATATTGGCAACGGAGCGGATCATGATTCGACCGTGACGTTCTTATACTTATTTCACGAGCTGATCCGCGGCATGTGTCATTAGGGGGGAATCTCCTTTGTGTCTGACGCGATACCCCATACCGGTCACCAGTCCGACGGCACTGGAGAATATACGGTTGGATTCGTAACGGGCATCAGGATTGACATCGATATCGATCCAGGAGACAGTGACATCGATGCCGGTACGTATGGTTTCTGCCACTTCCACGGAATGCCGGACCTCCTCCAATAGTCTCGTGCAGATATCGTACATAAGCCGGGTTGCCCAGCGGGCATAAAGGACGCGTGCGCCACGTCCGGGGATATGCAAACCGACTACGACCGCGAAGTGTGTTGCCCCATCGTGGTTTTGAGAATCGCAGCCCACCAACAACTCTGCAGAGGGGTTATCCCGCAGAAAATCAGCCACATAGGTCGTCAGTTCTACCTCCTGATGATTCGACAGACTCCTGAAACGGTATGCCATGCCAGTGTGTTTTTGGTTACACTAAATTTAAGAAATTCCATGCGCAGACGCGTATGAAGGTTCGGTTAAGTCTTAAAGGGAAACGCTGAAGGGGGCCATTTCCGCTGAAAATTCGTATTTTAAGGCTACAATCCAGCCTTATGATCATTCGTTCCTTTCGGGTATTGTTGATGCTGTTCTTATTATTGAAAGTTGCCCCTGTTCAGGCGAATGAAGGTTCCAATTTCATGGTATCCGGACTCAGGACGGAATACCTGGAAAACCCCATCGGCCTGGATGTGGCCACGCCAAGGTTCACCTGGATCATCGAGTCCTCCTATCCCGGATTCAAACAACGAGCCGTCAGGATCATCGTCTCCCCGGACTCCGCTGGTTTGTCAGCCGGACGCCTGCTCCACTGGCAGGGGCAGGTGACCGGATCTGCACAACGCGCGGTATATGCCGGGAAACCGCTCGTTCCATTCACCCGTTATTTCTGGCGGGTATACGTCACCGATGGGAAGGGATCGGTAAAAGCCTCTCCCATCGCCCGCTTTGAAACAGGCATGATGACCATGGACCGCTGGAAAGGTGCCTGGATCAGTGATGGCCATGGTATCGATGAGCGGTCGGCCCCTTACATCAGAAAAAGTTTTCGGTTATCCAAGACCGTTAGTTCGGCGAGGGCATATATCTCGGCGGGTGGTTTGTTTGAAATGCATATAAACGGTCGACGCGTGGGCAACCACCAGCTTGATCCTGCCT
>JBEEMB010000263.1:0-4256 GCA_041167815.1 Bacteroidota bacterium
CCGCAGGAAGTTTCTTCTGGACGCTGTCATATCCGCTTATATTTATTTTTGATCGATCAGGGGTTGTTGATCTCCAGGATCGAGTGTATGTCGACCTTCGGGACAGTCACGATTGTTTTTCCATTGACAAATTGCACGGGCAGATCCATGCCTTCAGGCTGCAATCTGATCTTTTCATGTTTGCCCTGGATGCTGATCTTGAGGTTGGAAAGCGCGGGGACCTGGTCGTACCCAATGGCGGCTTTGTTGGTATGCTCGCCCGCTATGTTGATCAGGTTGATGTAGGTGCGACCGTTCTTTTCGTTGAGGGCGACATGTACCAGGTGTGAGCCGGTGACTTCCACCCGGCGTTCAGGAGCGAGGCTGTTGACGGCATCGGAGATGAAGTCGCGCACGACGGGTGACTTGTAATCTGCATACGCGGTGCCTGCATCGAAATAGATGGCGGCGATGCTCCCTTTTCCCAACTTCCGAACAGATGCTGCCACGATCGTGTCCCGGTCGGCATAGTCGTTGCTTCGATAGAAAAAGGACAGCGGTTTGATGTCCGCCTTCAGGCCTGTCTTCAGGATGGATGACCGAATGCCCCCGAGTCGATCTGATGCGTGGATGAAGGCTGTCTGATCATCCTTTCGTTCCGACGACACGATACCCAATTCTGCTGAAAAAAGCTGTGCTGTTTCGGCACCGATCACCAGCAGTTTTCCTCCGTTGCCGACGTAGGTCCTGAGCTCCGCCATCAACGCTGCATCCAGCCCGTTGCATTCGGGGATGACGATCATCGGGTATCGCTGCATGTTTCCTTTCAGATGGTGTTCCATCAATAGTTCGACGGGCAGTTGATTGTCGAGCAGGGTGTACAGTGTGGCGGCCAGTTTTCCGGGAGCCCCGGCAAAGGGCGAGCCCGATTGTCTGCGATAGGATTGCGTCGGAAACAGCAGCGCCACCTGGGGGATGGCTTTGGCCTTGTGGGTGAAGGGTTGCCTGGCGCGGCAGAAATCACCTAAATCCTTCAACGTGCCCGCCAGCCAGGGTTTCAGGGAGAGATCGCGGTTCTGCTGATAGTAGAACTGGATCCCACCACCCATGGCGATGACTTCCGCGGCCTCCTGTTTCAGCTGGATGGCCGATTTGTTGCTCATCGGCATTTTGCCGCCGTTCCAGGAGAAGCCCCATGACATCAGATCCCATGGTTTGCCTTGTGGGGCCAGGGCACGGGCTTCGAAAGCCGAGCGGTAGACGCCGTCCTGTGGGGTGACATCCCCGGACAGATAATCCACATTGTTCAGCACCGGTTCGGGCATGTGGGAGGAGTATGACCAATTGCTGGTGATCTGGAAGGTTGGGTCGTAAGCGTGGATCGCATCAATGTACTTTCCCATGTATTTCCGGAACAGTTCGCGGGTGAATTCCAGGTACTCGAAATAATGTGGATCCTCCCGTTTTCTCGGAACATCAGTATAGCTCGTTTTTTGTTTCCAGGCCTTAATGGCTGCCTCGCTGTAGTCTGTGTCCACTGCCCAGCAGTCGCCGTCGATCCAGGCTCCATCCACCTTGTAATCGCCACTCAATTCCTTCAACTGGGGTATGAGGATGCTATCGAGGTATGGACTGAAGAAGGAGACTTTTTGATTATTGCGATCCCCGTTGGCGCGGACCATCGCCCAGTCGGGATGCTCGGTGGCCACTTTCGCATCCCATACGCCGGAATAGTGCATGTAGAGCCCGACCTTGTTGCGTTCGGTCACTTCCCGCCATAGCCTCAGCGGATCTTTTTGAAATCCTTTGACATGGTAACCCGCTTTGGTCGGATAGCTGGAGATGCCGGGATGTCCCTTGCAATCGATCTGGATGAAGTCGGGGCGAACTTTCCGGAGGAAGGTGTCGATCATCTCCGGGGTCAGGGTCCTGCCGGCATCGGTGATGTCTTCGGACGCGTGAAGGTCGAAGTGGACGCCGAAGAAGCAATCAGCTCGTCGGAGTTTCACAGCTGGCTGGGCAAGGGTTGTCAGGCTGATGAGCAGGAGCGGCAAGGTCAGGCAATGTGACAATCGGAGCATAAGCATTGATTGAAGTGTTCGAACCGTCGACGTGTATGCACGAACGAGGAGGGTATGAATATACGCAATCCGCAGCATCAGTCCATTGTCATGGGTGATGGAGTTGCATGACAGCTCAGGTTGGAGCCGCGTGTTCCTTTGATCAAAAATCAATATTTTACATGCATGTTCCGAACATCCATCATGTTGCTGCTGACAGTCGTTCCCATAAGCCTGTTTGCGCAGATTCCGGCGAATGCCGTTGGAACGGATGGCTTGTGTGTAGGCGCCTATTTCACCGAGGCGCAGGGTGCCGCCTTCCTGAAGGCTCAGGAACCTCAGCAGGCTGAAGCATGGCGGTCACGGGCAGATTCAATCCGCCAACGGATCCTGAAGGGGGCAAGATTGGGGACGATCCCTTCCCGCCCCAATTCGGTTCCCGTCATCCATACACGACGCGAGATGGACGGCTACACGGTGGAGAATGTGTATTTCGAGAGTATTCCCGGATATTTTGTGACGGGGAATCTGTATCGACCCTTGGGTCGTAAGGGAAGTTTTGCGGGTGTATTGGCGCCTCATGGGCATGACCGCGAGGGAGAAGGTCGTTTTCGTGAACAGGTGCAAAAGCGCTGCGCGACGCTGGCGCGTATGGGTGCCGTCGTTTTCGCCTGGGATATGGTCGGTTATGGTGATGCGCGGCAGTGCGACCACAAGATCCCGGAGGCATTCCGACTGCAGACGATCAACAGTATCCGTGCACTTGATTTCCTGCTGGCGCAGCCGGGTGTCGACAGTGCCCGGATTGCTGTGACCGGCGAGTCGGGCGGAGGAACGCAAACCTTCATACTGTCGGCATTGGATTCCAGGGTTCGGGTATCCGTGCCCGTGGTGATGGTGTCGTCTCATTTCTTTGGCGGTTGTGTTTGCGAGAGCGGGATGCCGATCCATCGTGCCGAAGGATATCAGACCGTGAATGCCGAGATCGCGGCACTCACCGCACCTCGTCCGATGTTGGTTGTTTCCTGTGGAGCTGACTGGACGAAAAATACCCCCCGGGTTGAATTCCCCTTCCTTCAGCGTGTCTATGGTCTGCTGGGCGCTGCAGACAAGGTGGAAAATGTGCATCTGGCTGATGAGCAACATGATTACGGACCGGGAAAGCGGCAGGCGATGTATCCATTTCTGGCGAAGCATCTTGGGCTCCATATCAAATCCGTGATGCTTTCCTCAGGCCTTGTTGACGAAGGGCCATCGAAGGTGTTGAGTCCTGCGGAGCTGGCTGCTTTCGATGTTAACCATCCAATACCCGCCCACGCGGTGAAGGGTGACGAAGCGGTATCGGCCCTGCTGAAATAATATTTTACTCTTTTATAAACTTCGATATTCTTTCTAATCAATAATTGCTTCACATTGAAATCAATCTGACATGTCGCATAAATCCCTATTTGCCGTAGTTCTTTTGTTATCGGCCTCCATGAGTGTCCATGCCCAGAAGGTCAAGCTTCAGCGTGAGAGTGGTCGCCCGGCGATCAAGGTTTCCATCTCTGGTAAACATTTCACCGATTTCTTTTTTCCGGATACCATTGCGAAGCCGGTCCTTTATCCCATCAAGGCCCCGAACGGAACGGTTGTGACGCGTGGATTTCCGGTCACTCCGCAGCCGGGCGAGCCTACCGACCATCCGCATCACCTGGGTCTTTGGCTGAATTACGGGGATGTCAACGGGCTTGATTTCTGGAACAATTCTGCCGCGATTCCGGCCGATAAGAAAAAGGATTACGGAAATATCCGGATGGACGGCATCGAGACCGTCCGCAGTGGCGAGACCGGTATGATCCGCTACAAGGCCCGGTGGGTGGACCATACGGAGCGTGTGCTGTTGCGGGAGACGACGGATCTGGTCTTCAGTGAGCAGGGCGGTGCCTGGGTGATCGACCGTAAGACGACATTGACGGCTGAAGTTCCTGTGTCCTTCAAAGACAACAAGGAAGGTGTGTTAGGATTGAGGGTTGCCCGTGCGCTGCAGATTCCTGCGAAGGAGACGAAGAAGTTCACGGATGCCAACGGCATCGTCACGACGGTTCAGGCGGTGACGGATTCTGTCGCTAATGGCAACTATTTGGCTGCCAATGGATTGCAGGGCGATGATGTGTGGAGTTCGAAGGCTTCCTGGTGTCTGTTGTACGGTCGGATGAAGTCGGATTCGGTGAGTAT
>JBEEMB010000294.1:0-3240 GCA_041167815.1 Bacteroidota bacterium
CACCGGCTGGCCCTTGTAATTGGTGAAAAAACCGTCATATCAGAGGAGAAGCAATTCGAGCACTTCAAGGAACTCAGGACGGTATGTACGGCTGAGCAACAGGCCCGGTTTGACACGCTTGTTCCACAGATGACATCCAGATATAGAAACCGACCGCAGAGCAAAGTCGCCTCACCCCGCTAAAAAAAGTGCTGAACTGCTCCTGCTGTTTCAGGTGCGCTCATGGTCAATTGGAATGCTTAGTACCGGCAACATAATATCATCATATACTTTTCCGGTCTCACTGCCCAGCAACAACTGATAGAGCCAATTATGTCTGTGTGGGAACATTGCAATTAAGTCAATGTCATGTTCCCTGACATATTCCTCAAGTAGATGAGTGAGCGAATCCTTACCGGTATGTTCAAGTATGTTGAGGGATAAACCCAACCCCTCTTTCCAGGCTTCTGTAACCTTTTGTTCTCCGGCCCAAGCTATTTCATTTCGGACGTTGACATGCAGCAGGCTCAGTTTTGCTTTCAATCCATTGGAAAATCTCCGTAAAAACTGAAAAGCTCCCTGGTCCGGGATATCAGACAAATCCGTGCAGATCAATATATGTCGTATGACCGGCGGGATTATTGCGCCTTCCGGTACGCAAAGTACTGGTGCCGGCGGATGGGTGAATAACTGCCTGCCCGTACCGGTGGAAGTCCAAAATGATGATCTTGCATGTGAGGAATGGCCGGTGATGATCAGGTCGGCTGGCCACTCACGAGCCCTGGTGGCCAATGCCTGGTATAATCCTCCAAAGACGGCGGATACTTTTGTGTCGAAATGATAACTTCCCCGGTTTTCCGCTAAAAAAGTCCAAAGGTTCTGTTCGATGGATTTGATCACTGCGTCATGATTTCTCAGTAACGCCCCCTCTTCATCCATCGCGGCCACCGGCAGATCGAACACATGCATCAATTCGAGCTGTGCGAAAAAATGTCTGTTCAACGCTAAGGCGTATCGCAATGTGTGTGCGGCGGCAGGAGACATGTCTGTGGCCAGAAGCATGTGCATTTCCATGGTGATGGTTTCTGTCACACTAAGTTAGTAATGAGGCCAGGCTAAAGCGTGTGAGCAAGGTCAGCAGGCAGACTGACAGATGTCATGTAACTGAAATATCTGTCAATAATGGATGTTTTGGATTTTTTCAGGTGCGTAACAAAAGCCTGAGCCACGGGTGACAGGCGTTTGTCTGCCCGCCATATCAACTCCCAGGAAGTTTTAAGGGGAAGTCCGTCCATCGGGACGATTCTGATGGTACCTTGTTGCAGTTCGTTTCGCAATCCGATCAGTGGCATGACAGAATACCCCAGACCCGCAATCACGGCCTGTTTCACCGCTGCGTTCGAGGTTAGTTCCAGTTTTTTTCCGATATGTAGTTTTTTCCTGCCGATGAATTTTTCCATGGCCAGCCGGGTAGCGGATCCCTGCTCGCGAAAGATCAGCGGAAGATTTTCCAGCCTTCTAACTTCATGTCGTTCCGGGATATCTTGCATATCGGCACTACAAGCCAGTTGCAACAGGTTTGGCATGAGCGTTACCCTTTTGAGGTTCATGCCCGTGGGGAGAACGGATACGAGGGCGAAGTCCGTCTCATTCCGTTCGAGCGTCTCCACCACCCGGGCTTTGTTGGAAACGTCCAGGCTGAGGTTTATTCCAGGATTGGGTTGCAGGAAATCTGTCAGGAATCTGGGGAGTACATATATCCCGGTAGACACACAGGAAATCCGTAACCTTCCGGTCAGCCGCCCCTTGAATGCCTGTGCTTTTTCATCCAGGGCTTCCACTTCATCCAGGATGTCCGCTGCCTTTTTAGCGAGCTCTTTCCCAAATTCTGTCAGATAGATTTTACGGTTCACGGTTTCGGTGATAGGAATCGCGAACCTTCGTTGCAGGTTCCTGAGTCTGATCGACACTGCTGGCTGTGTTAAATGGAGTATTTCTGCGGTCCGCGTAATGCTGCCCGTTCTTGACACCTCGAGGAAAACCTGCAGCTGGTCGAGCGTGAGATCCATAAAAATTATTTATGATAAAGGTAAAATCAATAAATGAAACAGTGCCCGGTCTTCAGGATACCTTTGCCTGACTGCATTTCAGACAGCCTGACTTTTCAAGGCAGTCGGTCACTCACAGCACATGGAAATACTACATACGAACCTCACCAATCCGACGCTTCTTTTCTTTTTGTTAGGTGTGTTGGGTGTTTTGGTAAGAAGCGATCTGGAAATTCCCGCACCATCGGTACGATTCATCTCATTGTATTTACTTTTTGCGATCGGTTTCAAAGGCGGTCAGGAACTGGCGCATGGCGGATTCAACATCGGGGTGCTCCAGGCTTTGATTTTCGGGATGGTCCTGTCTTTTGTGATTCCTGTCTATGCTTTTTATCTCCTTAAGCGGCGGCTGGGTATCTCGAATGCCGGTGCCGTTGCGGCTTCTTATGGATCGGTAAGTGCGGTCACCTTTGTGGCGGCTGTAGGATTTTTGGAGATGGAATCCCTCACTTTCGGGGGGCACATGGTGGCTGTGATGGCTTTGATGGAAAGTCCGGCGATCATTGCAGGGGTGGTCCTCATCAAATATTATGACCGTGGAGGCAGCCCGTCCGTTTCGATGGGTGCCATTCTCAGGCACGCACTTACCAACGGGAGCGTGTTGCTGCTGTTAGGCAGTCTGTTGATTGGGATTGTGGCAGATTCCAGACAAGCGGAAGGCATACGCCCGTTTACGACGGACATCTTCAAAGGGTTCCTCGCCATATTTCTGTTGGAGATGGGGATGGTCACGGCCCGGCGATTTGCGGCATTCAGACGTCATGGATATTACGTCATCCTGTTTGCATTGTTGATGCCTGCAATCAATGGTTGCATGGTTGCGTGGCTAAGTCACTGGGTTACTGCCCAGCCGGGCGACAGGCTCATATTCTCCATTCTGGCGGCCAGTGCATCATATATTGCCGTGCCGGCTGCGATGCGGATTGCGGCACCTTCTGCCGATCCTGGCATCTACATTCCGATGGCGTTGGGAGTCACCTTTCCGTTCAACATCACCGTGGGGATGCCGCTTTTCTTTTGGATCATTCAACAAACCCATTGAACAAAATCCGGCAGTGATTGCCAGTATTTTAAGCATCGGGATGTAACCGCGTTCATTCCCGGGGCAATAAACACAAACGGGGCCGTATCCATGGATACGGCCCCGTTTGTG
>JBEEMB010000222.1:0-2845 GCA_041167815.1 Bacteroidota bacterium
ACAATGATGGGGGGTAAGCCTCAGGATGACATCGACTTATGTGGGTCGTTTGCAAACGCACTCCTGCTCGTTGACAAACATAAGATGACAGTCAATATCAGGAGCCGTAAATACAAACTCAATTGAATTCAATCCGCTCGTCTTCCATCTTCGACACCACCTGGTGGGCAATCCTTCTCAGTGGGTTCCGGCGGGCGTCTGCATATCCCATGCGTTTGTTGTAGATATCGAGGGCCATGAAAATCGCCTCCCGAAGGGATGATTCATCCGCCTTGCCTTTACCGGCGATGTCGAATGCCGTGCCGTGATCCGGAGAGGTACGAACGGCACCCAGTCCAACTGTCACATTCACGCCTTCACTTTTTGCCAGTGATTTGAAAGGGATCAGTCCCTGATCGTGATACATCGCCAGAATGGCGTCGAATCGTTCGTGATGGCCGTGTGCGAAGAAGGCATCCGGACTGTATGGGCCGAAGGCCATGAGGTCCATCTGTTTACGGGCTTCGATCAGCGCGGGGCGGATTTGCTCAAGCTCTTCCTTGCCGACGAGGCCGTCGTCGCCTGCATGTGGGTTCAGGCCAAGTACGGCGATCCTCGGTTTGTCGATCCCGAAATCCTTGCGCAGGCTCTCCTTCATGATCCGGAGTTTGCTGAGGATGTTCTCTTTTGTGACATGTTGTGCGATCTCCGATACCGGGATGTGTTCTGTCAGCACCCCGACACGCATATTGTCAGCGACCATTAGCATCAACACGTCCTTCACACCGAACAATGAGCGGAGGAACGGCGTATGGCCGGTGTATTCAAATCCTTCTTGCTGAACGTTCTTCTTGTGGAGCGGTGCCGTCACCAGGGCATGGATCTTGTTATCTTTCAGGGCCTGGGCTGCTTCGCGCAGGGAAATCACGGCATATTTTCCACCAATTTCATTCAATTGCCCCGGTGTGATATCGATATCTTCATCCCAGCAAGGATATACATTGAGCTGCTTGGGATTCAGCTTGGAAAGATCCTTGGTGATGGTAAAGCTGAGGTTGTAATCCGCCAGTTCCTTTTTGTAATAGTTCAGGATCTTATTCGATCCGAAAAGGACGGGAACGCAGAATTCAGTGATCCTGCTGTCGGAAAAGGTTTTTATGATGATTTCAGGACCAATGCCGTTGATATCCCCGATGCTGATACCTACCACGGGCCTTGCTGGCGTCACATTCATGGCAACTGTGCGTTTTAACGCTAAAGGTACAAGGAAAACGGGGATGTTTCCTGTAATTTTGACCCGATGTACACCCTGAAGAAGTCGCTCGGACAGCATTTCCTGAAAGACGCGTCCGTGTGCCGACGGATCGTGGGGGCCTTGACGGAAGCGCCTTTCACCCGTTTGGCTGAAGTCGGTCCGGGTGGGGGAGCCCTCACCAAATTCCTGATCGAATTGCCGGATGTCGATTTTCGCGCCATTGAAGTGGATCACGAAAAGGTCGAGTATCTATTGAAGACCTATCCATCCCTTGAGGGTCGTTTGATCGAAGCGAGCATCCTGGATACGCCTCCGCCATTTGAGGAACACTTCACCCTGATCGGCAATTTCCCTTACAATATTTCTTCGCAGATACTCTTTCGGGTGCTGGATTGGCGTGATCAGGTGGATCGGGTGATCGGCATGTTCCAGAAGGAGGTCGCCGTACGCATCGCTGCGGGTCCCGGCTCAAAGGATTATGGTATTTTGTCGGTCCTCTTGCAGGCTTATTTTGAGGTTCGGTATCTATTTGAGGTGGATGAACGCTGTTTCAATCCGCCGCCCAAGGTGAAAAGCGGAGTGGTGAGCCTCAAAAATGCTGGCAATCCCTACGGGATCGAAGACCATCGGAAGTTCCATATCCTCGTCAAAGCTGCGTTCGGGCAGCGTCGCAAGCAGCTGCGCAATCCGCTGAAGGCATTGTTCCCTGCATCGGAATTATCGGATCCCATCTTTACGAAACGGGCGGAGCAGTTATCCGTCTCCGAATTCGTCGCCCTCATCCCCCGCATGTCATGAAACCATTGGTCATCATCACGGCGAAAGCCCATCCCTGGCTGCAGGAGACCCTGGAGTCGAAGGGGTTCGAGGTCATCAATGAGCCGCATATTGATCTTGACAGGTTGCGGTTGTTGATCCCGGAAGCTACGGGTTTGATTGTCACCACCCGGTTACGGATCGACCGTCCTTTGCTGGAGCGGGCAGACCGGTTGCAATGGATCGGCCGGTTGGGCAGTGGGATGGAACTCATCGATACGACATTCGCCGAATCCCGGGGGATAAAGTGTGTGAGCAGTCCGGAGGGTAACCGCAACGCTGTGGCGGAGCATGCGCTCGGGATGCTGCTCTCATTGCTGCACCGGATTCCTGTATCTGCCACGCAAGTAAAGGCCGGTCAGTGGATCCGGGATGCCAATCGCGGTACCGAACTTTCCGGGAAAGCGGTGGGCATCATTGGATATGGCAACACGGGAGAGGCGTTCGCCCGGTTGCTGTCGCCGTTCGGGGTGACGGTGCTGGCGCACGACAAATACCGGACCGGCTTTGCCGAGGGATACGTCCGTGAGGCTTCGAAAGATGAGGTGATGGCGCTGTCTGATGTCGTCAGTCTGCATCTTCCTTTGACGGAGGAGACCTTTCACTATGCGGATGCTGATTTCTTCAAACATCTTTCGAAACAACCGGTATTTCTGAATACTTGCCGCGGAAAGGTGCATGACACGGCTGCTATTCTTGCCGCATTGGATGCCTCGCTGGTCTCGGCCGCCGGATTGGATGTGCTGGAGAATGAAAAATTGGATACCTACTCGGATTCTGAGCGGGCGGATCTCG
>JBEEMB010000332.1:0-7796 GCA_041167815.1 Bacteroidota bacterium
CCAATGATCGATATCATTCGACGTTCAAATGCGTTCACAGCATGTGCTGGCAACGCGTAACAAATCAATTCAAATGAAACTTCTTCAGCTAAAGAGACTGCCGCTTCAAGCAAGAGATCTGCACCCTTGCGAGGGGAACATGAAGCCGGGAAGATGATACGGAATGGACGATGATTAACGTCATGAACAATTGGGGAATCCGGCAATTCAGTCACATAGGCCCAATCATGGAGTTTTTGTTCCGGGAATCCCCAGCTGATATATTGACGCCTGCACTCCTTCCCAATACATAAAACAAAATCAAGTCGGTTTGCCAGTGTAAGTGCATCCCAATACCCTCTAATTTGTTTTATGACCCCTGCAATGCCTTTCATTACCAACGGCTCCGCATAGACCCCAATCCGGCAGTCAAATTGCATAGCGTACTTCATTGCACGATGTACCGGACGAAATGCATGAAGACCCGCGAAGACATGAAAAACATTCGGGCCGCTATTTGTACGGATTAACGATCTCCAATCAATCTCACGAATATGTAACACATTCACACGGGGGAGCTCTGGCTCGATCCATCCCATATCTTCACGCCCTGTTCCCTTCATCATTGTAATGAGGGTGACATCATGATGCATGGCCAGTGCTTTCAGAAAAGCGGACTGATGCATACTGTTGATGTTCTGCCAGAAAATGAATGTCATTCTTTCCATGCAGACATCATATCAAGGTGAAATGTTTGCGCTCTGACCTGCCATGTATGATCCGCAGGGTCAGGAAGCGGATAGTTTTCATCTTTGTTCAATGACTTAATCTTCACCGCAAGATCTGCGCTGTCGCCCGACACAAAGAAAAGTCTATCATCTGAAAACATGTGGGCCGACTCTCCGATCCTACACGTGAGCACCGGCTTCTTATAAGGAAGATAAAGGTAGGTTTTACTCGGGCAACGCGCCTGATCCTGTATCGTCGGATACAGAGGTACCAGAAAAGCATCAGCTATTTTCAAATAGGCATTCAAACTTTCTTCAGGCAGATATCCGGCAAACTCCACCATGTCCGACAAACCGTGTAAACGAGCGTATTCACGGGCTTCCAGGATATCGGGGCCATCACCGACCAGATGTAACTTATATTTGGCGGCGGAATCTCGAAGCACCAAGCAAGCTTCAAGCATGAGAAAAAGGCCGTAATTCCTAATCATGCTTCCCAAAAAAATGATATTGAAATGACCAGAAAACTTTAGGCTGTACTGTTGGTAGGCCTCAACATTTATCTGATCCATGATTGTATCCTGTGCATAGGGAAGGTAGGTAACCGGAAGATCTCCCCGACCGGAATGTGCTGAACTTCGGGCATAGTATTCCTGCAACCAACGGCTTGCTGCAACAATCATATCAGATGTTCTGACAGACAACCACTCGTAGTATGCATACAACCAGCGTTTGTATTTAGGAAGCCCGAGAATAGCAGAGGCCAGCTCACTGTGTTCAACCACCAGACGACTGCTTCGTCGCAGATCTTTTTTAGCACATCTGTTCCTGAAACTATAGGAACAACAATAAAGTACGTCCGGATTCAACGCACGAATGATGCGTGATTTTTGCCGACGCTCTGCGAAAGCATTTCCTTCGGCAAAATATCTGATCTCGATGCGATCATCACAAGATGATTGAATGCTGACACGATTTTCCGGACAATCCAATACTACAATCGATACACGCCAACCCAGATCAGCCAATGGATTGGCCATACCCAGGGCTCTTTTCATCGTGGCGATTTTCCGGATGTCCCCAGTCGTGAGGAATGTGATTTTTTTACCGGTCATCTGATCCAAGCGGGTAGACTTTTTCTATGATGGACTTGTGATATTCCCAGCGTTTCTGCTTCCTTATGCATAAGTTTCTCCAAGGCAGCAATCACCATGATCATGGCCGGATCCATGACACGACGTTCCAATCCGAAGGGTGAAAAGAGAATATCCCAAATAAAGAAAACCAGCATGAAGAGCAGTAACAATCGAAAGGGTAAATAATCATTCCTCAGCATCCGGTAAAGTGTGCGCATGGCCAGCCACAAGACCATGATCCAAAAGAATCCACCAGCCAGACCGGCTTCTGCCCAAGAACCAAGTATGTGTGAATGCGTGGGAATCGTACCCAATTCCATCAGATATTCTGCATCATAAGTATTGGGATCTATTCCATTGATATAAATATATTTTTTAACGTATTCAGGATGCCTGGCCCATGATCCATACCCCAAAAAAGGGGCTTCCATGATAGCTGGAATGGCAATGGTGTATTCCATCCTTCCTCCGGAAAGGATATTTCTTCCACCTGCCGTCTGCTTTTCATATTTATCTTTTGACTTCTCTCCCAGCCAACCACTTGAAGCTCCAATCGTATAGACCTGATAGATGCCGATCAGTGCAATGGCGACAGGAAGCAGGAACTTTACAGATATGAATCCTCCTCGGTTAAGATTATCCCTGAAATAAGTGGCAAAGATGGAGAGTAACCCTATCAGAAGGGTGATTCCTCCAAGTGACCGGGCATTGGCCTGAAGATGCACGATTCCCAACAGAATGAACGCAATGCCCCCGATTCGATTGACGCGTTCAGATTTCACGAGGCCGATCAAGAAAGCTACAGCCATTGTCACTGCAGGCCCGTATCCAAATTTCCATTCTGTCAAAAACTCATTTCGTTCCTGAAAACTGGCCAGCATCAGGGATAACGCATATCCTGCAAAAAAAGCGGCCAGTCTGTCGAGCTGCAAGCCGGATAAAAAGGCAATGACGGTGATGTTGACAGCAAAGAAAATCAATCTCGCCCAGCCTCGCATAAAATCTGAGGGAAGTGTGCCATTTACCAGATCAGAACACACCTGCATCAATAAATATAAAAGCCAGACACGCAGAATGATTTTGAGGACGCCGTCCTGTAGCGTCCAGTTGACAACATCCCTCCATCGTATCAGGAAATATCCCAAGGTCATGACTTCCGACCAGGTAAGCATACCTACCAGGTTGATGCGGAAGAATACGAGGAACCCAATTAAAAAAAGAAATATCTGTGTCGGATACAGATTCATTTCAATATTGATTACAGACTGTTTCGTATATCTGACGTACCCGATCGGCATACTGTTGCTGCCGATAGGATGCTCTGATCAATGATGCGTTCATCACTCCAATGCTCCTTACATCATATTCACCCAGGAAGACTGACTTTAATGCCTTTGTCAATGTATCCCGGTCTCCCGGTGTCGTCAATAGACCATGTTGTTGGTCTTCGACAATGGAGCCGGCATGCGGGGTGGTAACGATAAAACATCCAGATGCCATGGCTTCAAATACCACGCGTGCTGAGCCTTCCATAAGCGATGGAAACACAAACACCCGGTGTCTTGTCATTTCCCTGGCCAACATTTGTCTGCTGACAAAGCCCAACAAATTAATCCTTTGACCAAATCGCTGACGGAACAGCAACCATTGCGCAGCTACATCCGGCTCAATGGACCCGGCGAGGGTCAATCGCCAGGGCTGGTCAGCGAGTTGGTCCAGTGCATTCATCAGGATATGTGCACCTTTCCTTCGGCCAAAACCACCACTGAAAAGCAGCTTGAAATTTCCAGCCTCATCTCTATCATGTTTCATGGCAAGGTCTGAATGGGTCAAAAACTTTGCATCAACACCCCACCAGGCAACAGATACTTTTTCAGCCGGGAATCCCGAAGCGATGAAGGTCTCTTTTACAAAATTCGAATTGACGAGCACGTGATCAGCATAGGTGAAATCATCCAGATAATTTTGTTCCAACCGGGAAAGTGATTGTGGTGGAATGGAGGCTGGAAGATGGCCAACTTCGTGCTTTCGCATCCATGCCACAGCATAAGGATGTCCAATGGAATGATCACAAATGGTGATCCGATTCTTTTCCTTTGCCCAGGCTGCAGATTCAAAGCCAAAGCAATTTCGATAATGATAGATATCGAAATTCAGCATCATCAAGGCTTTTCTTGCCATGCGTGCATATTGGTGAAGCCCGCGGGTCTGCCATACTTCCCGAAGATCCACGCCGCCCATCCTGCCAAGGATTTCAGCAGATTTGAACAAAACCTCTGTCTGCTGGAATGCAAATACTTTTTCATCAGGGATGTCCTCACAACGATCGGCAAGTCTGCGCAGTCCGGCGACAGGTGAAGATCGAAATAGCTGACGCCAGATTCCCTTCGGATAGCCACCGGTAAGCAAAGCCGACAAACATCCCATACGATGCATTTCAGCAGCGAGCGGTGCGAGGTGAAACCGATATGTCCCGTTTGATATGACCGTTTGAATCATGTCTGACGGTTACGGATATCCGATATAAACCTGTTGATGAGTCCAGGTTGGTTGTCTGATGTCAACTTTAGCGACTGTTTGAACACGTAGGGAATCATGATGGCATCTGCAATCAATATGGACAATGCAGTACCCGGCAACCCGAATACCAGACTGAGCCACCAGCAAAAGAAGTGAGCGACAGCCGAAGCCATCAGAAATCTTTTGGCCAACCCCTCATATCTATTGCATGAAAGTGCGACCATGCTGCTTGTATACCAGATCGATCCGACAGGTATCGCAATCAGGAGCGGTATCATCAACTGTTGATCGATCACCATCATATGGCGGGTCCACATGGCATAAAGCCATGGCCCAAAAAGCCAAAGTAAAAAAGCACCTACGATGGACAGGAAAAATGCCGACAACACAGCAGTGCGATGCAGACGGGCTGCAGCTTTCAGGTCATGGAGTCCAAAAAGTCTGCTCATTTCTGGCCAGACAGCATGGTTGACCATTTCCAGCCCCTGACTGATCAGTCTGACAAGCGTGCGCGCCGTGGAAAACACAGCTACAGACCCAGCTCCCATGGTCTGGTGTACTACCAGTATCTGGCCTTGCAACATGATCGCATGACCCACAGGAAAAGACTGATAAATGCCACCTTTCTTTAGTAAAGAGAGGCGACCCCTCCGATCGGACAATGTTGGAACATAACGGATATCAGGTAACATGATACGACTCAACACCCAGGTAGCCAGTGCATACAACATCGTTGAAATAAGATTAGCCGCACCCAACCAATGCAATCCGGTTGATATGTTGATGGCCACCAATATCAATCCAAGCTCCAGCCATAACTGTCCACCCAAAAGAAAAGCAGCTACATTCGCTTTGCCGGCGGCACGCAATCTTGTCGCATGAATATCGGAAATGAATGTTACCAGGACGGCAATGCACAAAAACAACAACCCGAGGGTGGCCTCGGTACGAAGTGAATCCGCCATGCCCTTCAATAAAAACTCCGGAAATATAAATATAACCACCGAAAGCAACGGCATCGATATGGCAATGATGTGAAGTGTAAGAGACATGGCATTGGCATATGTTTTCCGGGCATTGTTCAAATTTCCGGATGCCACCTCCATCACCAGGGAACTTCCAGACACCGTTCCAACGCCCATGTTCAGCAATGTGAGCCATGCCGGAATAATAGAAATGACCAGCCAACGGCCGTAACCATCCTGACCGAGCGTGGATAGCAGAAGGGGGACCTGTAAGAGTCTTACCCCCACATTCGACACCAACCTCGTCCAAACCTGAGCAACCAGATTTCGGGCTACAGCAGGTCGTATGACCGGGATTTTTCTCATCATTCATTTCATGGCTTCAACGATAAAGCCAGCCCCATTCAATACACGGCCGGCTCGCTCCACCTCCGAGATCTCGGGTACACGACTTTCCAGAAAAAATTGTTCCGCACTTGCCCGGAACCCGACATCCTTCAAATCACTGATGAGTAGTGGGACATCATACATGAATTTATGGCTGTGATGATCAGCCAACAAAAACTTCAATTTGCCAAACAAACTGCGGGGAGCCTGAGATGCTCGCATCAGGAGTTGATGGTTGAAACGTAGCGCCGCATCCGCAATTTCATCAGCCAGGTAATCACTGGCCATTCTTTTCAGATCCGGCAATACCAATCTGATGATGCCTCCTGGTTTCAACACCCGCTTACATTCATTCAACAAAAGAAGGGCATCATCACGGTACAAATGCTCCAATACATGGGATGCATAAATGGCGTCCACGGATTCTTCTGCAAAAGGCAGCCCCTTAGTGATGTCCATCCACTTCACATGCGCAGGCCACCGATACCCACTCCGACGCGCGACATATCCGGCGAAAAACCTTCCCCACCAAGCATTCTGTAGCCAAAGATTCCAGCTGCCATCGATATCTGTCCACACAGTCCTCTTTACTTCCGGACCACAACCCAGATTCAACAGCAACCTCTGTGAGCCGTCAGTAGCAGATTGTACGGATGATAAATTCAAAACAAGGTTTAGATTATAAATGTTAACTAACGGTTAGGCATACACGAACTTACGCATTCATGCCTCGCATCCGGTTCCATATTTTTTTAATTCCGGAAGCGGTCTTTCCTGATTGATAGTCTCCATAACCATAGAGATATCCTTCCCCATATCCAAGGAAACTTCTGCGTACTGCATTCATGACAATATGCGGCCGAGGCAATTTATCGAGATTGGCTGCTTCTTCAATGATCTCCAGATGTGCTAAACTTGTCACATCCTTTCTGACGACATAGAGTGTCGTATCCACCAATCGATTGAGCAACAATGCGTCGCTCACCAGACCAACGGGTGCGGTATCCACCACTATATAGTCGTAGGTTTCCGATGCTTCTTTGAACAACCGCTCTATCCGCTCTCCCATGAGCAGTTCACTTGGGTTGGGTGGTATAAGCCCACATGTGATGATATCCAATCCCGCTTCTACTTCAGACCTTCTCAAAAGATCGTGCCAATCCACCTTTTCATCCGACAGGTATCGGGTAATGCCCTTATCCGACTCCCTGCCCAAACCCAGTGTTCGGTGAATGCGCGGATTTCTCATATCCAGTTCCAATAAGAGCACGCGCTTCCCCGCCAAGGCCAATGTAATAGCCAGGTTGAGGCTGACAAAACTCTTGCCTTCGCCGGAAACAGAAGATGTGACCATAATGACCCGGATACGCTGACGGCTACCAATGAATTGAAGATTCGCCCTGATCAGTCTGAACATTTCAGAAATCACGGTTCGACTATCTCCGGTAACCGCAACTGGATTTTTAGCTTCGTCGTAATTGATCAAACCAAGCAATGGCACACGGGTATGACGCCGGATATCGTCCAAATTTCTGACCCTCGTATTGAGTGCCTGCAAGAGGCTGATAAGGAGGATGGGAAAGATGAATCCTCCGCCAAGACCCAATGCCCAAATATTTCTTCTGACCGGAGAGACCTGACCGAGCGGACGGGCAGGTTCCACTACTTTATTATTGGAAACAGAAACGGTTCGGGACAATTCAGCCTCTTCCCGCTTTTGCAGCAAATAGAGATAAAGGTTCTGTTTGATGGATAGCTGACGCTGTACTTCGATCAGCGCCCGCTCATGTCCAGGCAATCGCTTTAATTTATTTTGCAGGTCCTGTCCTTTTCCGGAGAGAATTTTTCGGGTGGAAGACAGATCACGTTCGAGTCCATCCATGTTGAGCTTGATATTCGTGCGTAACGAAGCCAGCTGATCATCCATGGCTTTGAGCTGTGGATTGGATGGTCCCAAAACACTTTTGGCCTTCTGACGCTCCAGTAACAAACGATTGAATTGCTCGAGCATCCCGGTAAGTGTCAGGTTGTTGATACCCACATTGGAGGGAATGAAATCGAAATGAACCGGATCTTTATCC
>JBEEMB010000344.1:0-3695 GCA_041167815.1 Bacteroidota bacterium
ATCGATATGCTGAGTCATATCGGTTGGAGATGCGCGCATTTGTGGATGCCCTCAAAAACGGTGTACCCATGCCCATTACTGGAGAGGACGGACTCGCTGCGATGCAGATCGCATTGGCAGCACAGCAATCTTATGAAGAGGGCAGACCGGTAAGGATTGCTCACCAACTCATGTGCTGAACAGCCAGATCCTTCGGAGGCCTCAGGATGACATTGAATTTTGTTGGTCGTTTGCAAACATAGGATGACAGTAAAAAAGGGGGGCGTCATCCCCATGCCTATACCCCATCATTGTCATCCCGAGGCCTCCGAGGGACCTTGTATTGTCAGCTAGGCATTCAGGGAGTTCTCTACCGGGCAAACGACCTTTAATTAATTGAGTTGAATACAAGGTCCCTCGGAGGCCTCGGGATGACAGTCCGTGAGAGGGGCCTGTCACCGTGAGGCTTACCCCCCCATCTTTGTCATCCTGAGGCCTCCGAAGGATCTGGCTGTTGAAAATCAATCCAAACGATAGATAATATCAAGTCCCTTGCGTACGCCGGGCTGTATGGTATCAATGACAGTATCCCAGACATAGAGTTTTTTCAACCTGGGAAAACCACTGCTAAATAAATTCAACGAAGATTTTGAGATGCGTGTGCTGTATAGGTTCAGGTATTCGAGTTGATTGAGCCCTTGCAACTTTGAAACACCCGCGTCACCAATAGCATTTTGACTGATGTTCAAGCGCACCAGGTTATTCAATTCAGCAATGGAAGACATATCCTCATCCGTTAGGCCGCAATCAGATACTTGCAGCCATACCAGCTGATCACGGACGCGGCGCAATACGTCGAGATCGGGCCTTGTCGAATCCTCATATTTAATATCCAGCCACGAGCCGGCCGCTGAGATGCGATTCACCCGGAAACCTGCCGCACGCAGATCCTCAAGATCATCTTCCGAGACGGGTTCGGAAACCATATCCAGCATCGCATCCCGATGAATCTGAAAATATTCTTCCAACACCTCCTTCATACGTGCATCCGGCGTGTGTTTGGCCACCGGCATACTGGCTGCAGCACCCTTTGCTATCCACCATTCGAGGATGGCGCGCTGGTTTTCCGTCAGGGGCATGCGGCCTTCGGTCGGCATGAATTCCTTATGGTCGGAAGGCAAGGATACGCGTCGGAAAAGCTCACTGGCGGTTGGATCCCCGGAGATCACTCCGGGACCCGATTTACCTCCCTTCATGATGGATGCATGACTGACCAACAGCAGGTCTCCTTTCCTTTTCGTGGCATTATGGCAACTGACGCATTTTGTCTGCAGGATGGGTATCACAGCATCATTGAACAATTCGACAGCGTCAATAGATGTCCTTCGGACGGTCGTCGACGGCTCAACCTCTGATGCTGCAGAAAAGTTCAGATAATCGGCGCCATGCGTGAGCGATCCACCGCCATGCCCGGTATAGACCATCAATCCAAAAATGAATGACAGCAGCGGTATTCGAATAACTCGCCGCCGGATCAAGGATGAGTTAAACACATAAGCCGCAGCAATCATGGTGGTGATGACGGCCAGTGAGATCCCCCCGATGCGATGCAATGAAAGTATTTCCTCCGCATACCCGTCACCGTTGGCATGTACATAGCCCGTCAGCGCAGATAAAATCGCCGACAGCGCTGCAGCCGTCCATATGACGGACAAAGACGCATCGGAACCGGAAGCCGGCTTCATCATTCTCCAGCCGTCAAGCAGCAGAGCCCCGATGATCAGTCCGATCGGCAGGTGAACCAACAATGGATGAAGCCTTCCGAAATAAATATAAAATTCCGTCATCGATGGGATCGTAATGATTAAGCCAGTATATCCTGTACGACATTTCCGTGGACATCTGTCAGCCGGAAATCCCGCCCTCCGAAATGAAACGTCAGTTGTTTGTGATTCACACCCAACAAATGCAGCATCGTGGCATGCAGATCGTGTATGGTCACCGGATTTTCTTCCACGCGATATCCGTAATCATCGGTGCGCCCATAAACCATGCCGCCTTTTACGCCTCCTCCGGCCATCCACATACTGAAGGCGGATGGATTGTGGTCCCGGCCATCAGATCCCTGTGCAAAAGGCGTGCGGCCAAATTCCCCGGTCCATACAACGAGGGTCTGGTCCAGCAATCCCCGCAATTTCAGATCCTTCAGCAGTCCGGCGATCGGTTGGTCGACCGCGTGTGCATTGGCCTCGTGACCGGCTTTCAGGTTGCCGTGCTGGTCCCATCTGTCCGTGCCATTCGTCTGCGGACAGGTAAGCTCTATGAAGCGCACGCCGCGTTCCACGAGCCTTCTGGCCATCAGGCATTGCGCACCATAGTTGCGGGTATGCGGATCGGGGGAATCCATGCCATACAGCTTCTTGGTGGCTTCGGATTCCGACTTGAATTCGGTCAGTTCCGGAATCGATGACTGCATCCGGTAAGCAAGTTCATAATTCCGGATGGCGGATTCGATTTCGTCGCCGGCGCCATCCACGGTTTTCAACAGATCCGCATCCTGGCGGGCGAGGAATGCCAGCTTATCATCCTGGATACCGGCGATGCTGTCGATCGGCCGGATATTCGCCACCGGGGTAGCACCGGACCGAAGTATAGACGCCTGAAAACCGGCCGGCAGAAATCCATTCTTGAAATTATCCAGTCCGCCGGGCGGAATCAATCCACCGTCGAGCACGACATATCCGGGCAGGTTGTCATTCTCCGAACCCAGTCCGTAATTCACCCAGGCGCCCATACTTGGCCGTCCCTGTAATCCGCTGCCCGTATGAAGGAAATAGTTGGCGTTGGTATGTTCCGGGAAATTGGAGACCATCGATCGGATCAATGTGATATCATCCGCACAGGAACCGATGTGCGGGAAGAGTTCACTGACCTCCAGTCCACTCTCTCCGTACCGATTGAAATTCCATGGGCTTTGCAGGATCTTTCCGACGTTGTTGAACTGTGTCGCATCGACCTTGAATTTGGACGCGGGATCCTGTCCGTTCTCCAACGCCAGCCGGGGTTTCGGATCGAAAGAATCCACCTGCGACACGCCACCGTCCATATAGAGAAAGATGATATGCTTCGCTTTGGGAATGTGCCCCGGCAGCATGATGCCCCCGCCGGGCTGCAACAGTCCTGCGCCGGCAGCACCTCTCCTGGAAGTGCAGGAGGCGAGCCCTCCGAACATGCCGAGGAGGGCGATCGAACCAAAACCACAGGCACATCGGGAGAGCATCTCTCTGCGCGAAATCGGTCGTCGGGCGGGTGGATGGTGCATGATTCAGGATAAGAAGATGAATGATTTGAGATTGAATACCGTGTGCAGATAATCCTTCCAGAGGATCTCCGGGGTAGCCTTCGTTCCCTTGCCGGCATAGGTCTTCCGAAGCTGTTCCATCAAGGCTTTCGCCTCTCTGATCTCTGAGCCGGAAGGCGGACGGGAGAAACAACGGTTGTAAACCCATTTGATCCGATCGTCATCGCCTCCGGAGACCTGCTTCAACAGCAGGTCGGCGGTACGCGTAGCCATCTCGGTAACAAAGGGATCGTTGAGGAGGATGAGGGATTGTGCCGGGACATTCGTGACATTCCGCCGACCATAGGAAGTGACAGGAAGCGGGCGGTCGAATGCCATCATGAATGGATCCTGGAAATTACGTCGTACTTCGAGG
>JBEEMB010000046.1:0-11936 GCA_041167815.1 Bacteroidota bacterium
GACCGAACAGGATTCGGGATACCTGATATGAGTGCCGCTTTTGAAATCCTCTCTCGAATCAGAACCTACAGGCAACAAGAGGCCTTACTCGGACAGGATCGAATCCGGGTATATCCCGTACCGTTTTCGGATCGAATCACCCTTTTATACCGGCCTGTACAAACAGGAACGGTAACATTCGATTTGGTTGATATGACTGGAAGGAAGATCCATCATCTCGAAATGCCAGGTGTCAGTGGTGTGATGATGAGCACGAGCTTCGACCAGCTTGACATCCTACCGGCAGGTTCCTATGTGTTGCGCTACACGGAAGGATCATCAACCGGGATCCTCAGGATGTTGAAATGAAGTGCGCGGCATACATGTTGTCCGCCCGCTGATCATATCCTTTGATGATCCCATCATTGATCAGTCTGAATCCTCCCTGGTTAAGTATGAAATCACGATTATCCTCGTTCTCGGGGCGATACACAGAGCAGGTGATATACACAAAATGCCCGCCGGGAACGACCCGCTGTAATGCATTCACCAAGAGGCTTCGTTGCAAATGCTGATATCCAAGTATATCAGACACTTCGAACATGGCCATTTCCCAAGGTGTTCTGGACCAGGTACCTGATCCTGAACACGGCACATCCGCAATTACGAGGTCTCCCTTGACCAAACCCTCTTCCTTTGGGTTTGGCGTTACCGTCAGATCTTCTGTCGCCATGCTATAGCGTTGAATCCCTGCCGCCTTGAATCTGGTTTCAAGATTTTTCAGAATGGTGGGTCGGATATCTGTTGCCCGAATCGAGGCACCGGGATATCTGTCAAATGCCAATAAAGATTTCCCTCCGCTGCCGGCACAGAGATCAAGTACCACCGGACGGGAGGGGATGGAAGCAGTGCCAGGCATCCAGTCTGCGGTTCGTTGTGAAGACAGGTCCTGAACCACAAAATCACGGTCCGGCGTACCCAACACATCCAGGGACGTCGCATTGGGAAGCCTAACGGCCGTGGCCGATTCAAAGACATGGGGGATTTCCGAAGCGTTGAGGCGCTTCCGAACCTGATCCGCCTTGCCGGGTCTGAGTCTGATGAACAAATCAGGTTGAATAAAATGAGACACCAGAAAATCCTCACTGTCCAGTCCTTCGCTCAGATGGATTCGTCCCGGAAAGACTTGTGTCAGATCATATTCAGGCCATCGGGCTAACACAGCCCTTTGTCGGGGCAGATATCCGTCTTCCATATTGGAGGGAATCTCCGGGAAAAAACCGCTGGTCAGCAACTCTTCCTTCGGCGCCGAAAGTAACACGCCTGCCAGCATGCGTTCTTTCAGGGGAAAACCGGGCAATGCCTGTCCGAGTCTGAAAAATTGAAAGCAGAGTTGTGAAATGCGCCGCCTATCCCTGGATCCGAACTTAGGATTCTCCCGGAAAAAGCTCTTGAGATAAACGGGGAAAGGCTCTTCTCCTTCGTAATGTGCCAGCACCTGTTCGGCGGTACGCAGGTGCGCCTGCCAGATGATGTGGCTGCGGTCTGTGCTCATACTTTGGGGAGGGTCTTTGGCATTAAAAGTAGGAAGCCACTCGGTGGAGTGGCTTCCGGATGATGACTTATCAAAGTTCGAGCAACGATTTCACGGGATCTCTTCCCATGAGCAGGAGTTCAGGATTTTCGAGTAGTTCCTTGACTCGGACCAGGAATCCAACACTCTCCCGGCCGTCGATGATCCGATGGTCGTAGCTGAGCGCAAGATACATCATGGGACGTACGACAATCTGTCCATTGACCACGACGGGGCGGTCTTGGATTTTATGCATCCCCAGGATGGCAGATTGTGGGATGTTGATGATTGGAGTACTCAGGAGCGAGCCAAAGACACCACCATTGGTGATCGTGAAGGTGCCACCTTGCATTTCTTCCAGGGTGAGTTTGTTATCGCGGGCTTTCTTGGCCAGTTCGACGACTTTGCGTTCGATCTCTGCCATGCTCAGGCTTTCGGCGTTGCGAATGACCGGCACCACAAGTCCTTTGGGAGCCGACACGGCGATGGATACATCACAGTAATCGTGCTGGATGATTTCCTCGCCGTCGATGTATGCATTCACGGCTGGCCATTCCTGCAATGCGAAGGTGCAGGCTTTGGTGAAGAAACTCATGAAGCCGAGTCCCACGCCATGCTTTTCCTTGAATCCGTCCTTGTATTTGGAACGAAGATCCATGATGCGGCTCATGTCCACTTCATTGAACGTAGTGAGCATCGCCGTTCCGTTCTTGGCTTCCACCAATCGCCGGGAGATGGTTTTCCGGAGATTGCTCATTTTTTCACGACGTTCATTTCTGGTGAACAGTTCGATGCCCGGTTTGCGACCTGGATTGGAGAGTGCATCGAGGACATCCTGTTTAAGGATGCGACCACCGGTGCCGGAGGGATTCACTTTTGCAGGATCCACTTTTTTATCTGCCATGATGGCGGCGGCAACGGGAGATGCTTTCACATCGTTAGCGGCAATAGGTGCCTGAGCGGCAGGCGCAGCCTGTACAGCAGCCGGAGCTGGTGCAGCGGCCGGGGTGGCAGGTGCAGCCTGCGCAGCGCCTTCGGGCCTGGCGGCAGTATCATCGATGCGGCAGGCGATATCTCCGATACGCAGGGTATCTCCTTCTGCAGCGAGCGGATGAAGGATGCCCGCCTGTTCTGCGTTGATTTCGAAAGTGGCTTTTTCACTTTCCAATTCCGCCACCACTTCGTCGCGTTCCACCCAGTCACCTTCTTTCCTCAACCACTTCACAAGGGTCACTTCACTGATGGATTCACCTACGGTGGGTATCCTGATGTCAATCATTGTCAGTTATTGGCTTTTTTCGTAAATTATTGTTGCTTGATCAGAGAGAAAAAGCAGTTTGTATCAGTTGAGCCTGCTCTTTGGCATGCACTTTTGCATAACCGGTTGCGGTGCTCGCGCTGGCATTCCTGCTGACCACTCCGTAGGGGAATGCTTTGAAATTCACTTGCAGGAAGGTTGCCGCACCCATATTCAGGGGTTCTTCCTGAACCCAGAACCAGGAAGCACCGGCGTATTTCGTATGCAATTTTTTCAACTGATCGACAGGAAGCGGATAAATCTGTTCCAATCGAACGATGGCGACATCCATTATCTCGTTTTTCCTACGATACTCCTCCAGATCGAAATAGATCTTACCGCTGCAGAATAATACTTTTTTAATGTCCTGCGCTGCTTCAACTGCGGAATCATCAATCACTTCCCTGAATCCACCGGTGGTGCAGTCTGATCGATGGGAATAGGTCCCAGGATGACGGAGATTGGCCTTGGGCGAGAAGTTGATCAGGGGCTTCCTGAAAGGCCAGGTCATCTGTCGGCGCAGCATGTGAAAGAAATTCGCAGCGGTGGTGATGTTGGTCACCACCATATTCAGTTCCGCGCACATTTGAAGGTATCGCTCCATCCGGGCGCTGCTGTGCTCGGGGCCTTGTCCCTCGTATCCGTGCGGAAGGAGCATGACCAGTCCATTCATGCGGTTCCATTTCTGTTCAGCACTCGAGATGAACTGGTCGATCATCGTTTGAGCACCATTGGAAAAATCACCGAACTGGGCCTCCCAAAGCACGAGCGTGTGTGGGGTGGCCAGCGCATAACCATATTCGAAGCCCAGTACACCGTATTCGCTCAGTAATGAGTTGTAAATCTGGAATTTCCCTTCGGCGCCTGGGATTCTGCTCAGGCGATTGTATGCGGCATCGCTGTTTTCATCACGCAGCACGGCATGGCGGTGGGAAAATGTCCCGCGACGTACATCCTGACCGCTCATGCGCACATCCATTCCGTCTTTCAGCAAACTGCCATACGCCATGAGTTCTGCCGTGGCCCAGTCGATCCGCTGCTCTTCCTGGTACATCCGTACTTTGTCCTGTAGCAGTTTTTCTACTTTCCGGAGCGGTTTGAAATCGTCCGGACAGCTCATGATCGCATGAAAGATCTCGTCGAAATTTTCTTCCGTGATGGCTGTATCAGGTGATGTTTGGAAGTCCGGTTCTTTCGCACGACGCAGACTCTTCCACCAAAGTTCCGGCTGCTGGTAGTGATATGGGAGTGGGTGCTGTTTGATTTCATCCAGGCGTTCCTGAAGGTCGCCCCAGAACTTCTTCTCCATCTCCTTGGCCAATTCACGCGCTGCAGGCTCTCCGTTTTCCATCAGGAAATGGGAGTACACCTCCCTTGGGTTCTGATGTTTTTCGATGAGCTGGTATAGATGGGGCTGTGTGAATTTCGGATCATCGCCTTCATTGTGGCCATGCCGGCGATAGCAAACCATATCGATAAAAACATCGGAATGAAAGCGCTGGCGATATTTTACGGCGATCTCCACACACTTGACGACGGCCTCGGGATCATCTCCGTTAACGTGCATGACCGGGGCCTGCACCATCGCCGCGAGGGAGGTGCAGTAGTCTGCACTTCTGGCATCATCAAAGTCGGTGGTGAAACCTATCTGGTTGTTGATCACAAAATGTATGGTCCCTCCGGTGGAATATCCTTCCAACCCGGACATCTGAAGGATCTCGTACACGACACCCTGACCTGCCACGGAGGCGTCTCCATGGATGAGGATAGGCATGATCCGGGAGAAATCACTTTCTAGCAGCACATCGGCTTTAGCACGGACAAAGCCTAGCACAACAGGGTCAACGGCTTCCAGATGTGAGGGGTTGGGCATGAGTTTGAGGCTCATGGCGTGACCGTCTGCCGTTTGCACTTCACTGCCGTAACCCATGTGATACTTCACATCACCGCTTCCCATCGTCTGGTCGGGGGTGGCTGTACCTTCGAATTCACTGAATATCTGCTCATACGTCTTGCCCATGATATTGGCAAGTACGTTCAGGCGACCGCGGTGTGCCATGCCAATCACCACCTCATGTACGCTGGACTCTGCCGCAGACTGTATGATGGCGTCCAGGGCTGCAATGGTGGTTTCCCCTCCTTCCAAAGAAAATCGTTTCTGCCCGATGTACTTCGTATGCAGAAACTTTTCGAATATGACGCCCTGGTTGAGCTTCTCGAGAATGCGCTTCTTTTTATCCATCGGCAGTGGCCGATGAAAATCATGTTCGATTTCCCTGACGAGGAAATCAATCTTCTCCTGGTCTGAGATGTATTTATATTCAACACCGACGTGGTCTGCATAGCAACGCGTCAGATGTGCCAGCATTTCACGCAACGTCACGGCCCCCAAACCGATCAGGTTACCCGCCTGGAATACATGATCCAGATCAGATTCGTCGAGTCCAAAGAAGCCTAAGTCGAGGTTTGCACCACGATCTTTCCGCTGACGAATGGGATTGGTACGGGCGATCAAATGCCCTTTGTTCCTATACCCGAGGATCAAACGGTAGGCGCCCAATTCTTTTCGCCAATTTGTATCTGCATGCGCAGTCCCTGCCGTTTTCGTATCGGCATCAAAAGATCCAGGTGTATGGGTGACGGCAAAGTCGAAACCCTCGAAAAAACGCCTCAGGTCAGGATCCACGGCTTCTGCATCTGCCCGGAACATTCGATATTGCTGTTCGACATACGAAGGATGGGCACTGGTGATGTAGGAGAAATCTTTCATGCGTACAGGAAATAGAATAGACGTATACCAATTAGATTCACAAATATCGGACAATTAAAGTACACCCCGAAACCCGAGTGCTATGCATGTTTGGAATCTTGTGCGAATCGGATAAAAAACTGCACAAAGTGTGCTTTCATTTTTTATGTGTACACTGCCGATGCTCGTTTAAATTTAGAAAATCCGGATCAATTTGGTAATTCAATGAGCATTCCATAACTTTGCCGTCCGAAAATTCAGAAAAGAAAGAACATGGCAAATCATAAGGCTACGAAGAAGGATGTCCGTCAGGTATCCAAGCGCAGGGCACGCAACAGGTATCAGGGTAAGACAACCCGTAATGCCATACGCGACCTCAAGGCCCTGACAGACTCCGCAGCAGCCGGAGAAAAACTGGCCAGCGTAGTCAGTAAGATCGACAAGCTTGCAAAGCGTGGTGTCATTCACAAGAACAAGGCCAGCAACCTGAAGAGCGCTCTTACGCTCAAGGTCAACGCGCTCGCTGCCAAGTGATTGGTTTGAACCTTACATATTTGGACCGCTTCCATCCGGAGCGGTCTTTTTTTGTTTCCGGCATCTGAGCTTTTCAGTGATGGACATTTCAACCATTGATTTCCGTGCAGGAGATGTCATCGGGAAAATGAAAGCTCCAACATTTCATATCTTAGCGGTCAATTATGACGGAAAAGGTACTCATCCTCGACTTTGGATCCCAATACACCCAATTGATCGCGCGCGCGGTCAGGGAAGCGAATGTCTATTGCGAGATCATCCCCTACCATAAATCATTTGAATACACGGAAGACATCAAAGGGATCATCCTGTCGGGTTCCCCTTTTTCCGTGAACGACGAGCAGGCTCCTTTGGTAGACGTAAGGGCGATTGCCTCCCAAAGACCTGTCCTTGGAATCTGTTATGGCGCACAACTCACCGCGAAATTGTCGGGCGGAAGGGTAGAGCGCTCTGAAAAGCGTGAATACGGAAGGGCACATCTTCAGATCCACACGCAGGATGTACTGTGGGATGGGGTTTCAGAACACTCACAGGTTTGGATGAGTCATGGTGACTCGATCCTGGAACTGCCATCCGGATTTGAAGTGCTGGCGACCACGGAGTCGATTCCCGTAGCTGCATTTCGTCGCAATGGCGGTACACATCCACTCTACGGTTTCCAATTCCATCCGGAAGTGTACCACTCTGTGCAAGGCCGGCAGATGCTGAAGAATTTTCTGACCCGCATTTGCGGATGCACCGGCGACTGGACACCGGCTCACTTCATCACAGACACAGTAAATGCACTGCGCACGCAGATCGGTGATCGTCGGGTGGTCATGGCGCTGAGTGGCGGAGTTGACTCCACCGTGGCGGCGACACTGATTTCCCGGGCCATTGGCGACCGGCTGTTTGGCATTTTTGTAGATAACGGGCTGTTGCGAAAAAACGAATTCCAACAGGTGCTGGACAGCTATGCGAAATTGTCCCTGAACGTCAAAGGTGTCGATGCCCGTGAGCATTTTTACACCAAGTTGGCCGGACAAACAAGTCCGGAGACAAAGCGCAAGATCATCGGTGCCACCTTCATCGAGGTATTCGACCGGGAAGCCCACACACTGACAGATATAGATTTCCTCGGACAGGGCACCATCTACCCGGATGTCATTGAAAGCGTTTCTGTGCACGGGCCATCCGTCACCATCAAATCGCATCACAACGTAGGCGGACTCCCCGAAACGATGAAACTATCACTCGTCGAGCCCCTAAGATACCTGTTCAAGGATGAAGTCAGGAAAGTGGGTTTGGAGTTGGGTATCCCCGCGGAAATGTTGTTCCGCCATCCGTTCCCTGGCCCGGGACTGGGCATCAGAATACTCGGAGAGGTAACCGAAGAAAAGGCCCGTCTCCTGCAGGATGCGGATGATATTTATATCAGCGGATTGCGGGAACATGGCCTGTACGAGAAGGTGTGGCAGGCTGGCGCGATACTGCTGCCCGTGAAAAGTGTAGGGGTGATGGGGGATGAACGCACGTATGAATACACCGTCGCGCTGCGGGCTGTGACGTCGGTGGATGGTATGACGGCAGACTGGGCACATCTCCCTTACGAATTCCTTGGTAAAATATCCAACGAGATCATCAACCGGGTGCGGGGTATCAACCGTGTGGTTTATGATATCAGCAGTAAACCGCCTGCAACCATTGAGTGGGAATAAGCATCTTTCAGCATACAGCCCAGCCTCATGAAGCACATCACCGCCTGCCTGATTCTGCTGTTTTTGATCACCGGAATCATCCGTGGACAAGAGCCGCCCGTTTACAAAGTGGGCGTATTCGTTCCATTGTATCTGGATTCCGCGTTTACTGAGACCGGAACATATCGCTTCGGGAAGGGGTTCCCCCGGCAGTCGCTGCCCGGTCTGGAATTCTATCTGGGAACGGAAATGGCAATCGACTCCCTTCAACAAGAACGTCAGGAACGGGTGGATGTTAAAATTTTCGACATACGGAGCCGCGAAGGCAGGCTCTCCGTCCTTTCGCGCATGCCCGTGATGGATTCTCTCGATCTGATCATAGGCCAGGTGGCAGGTACCGAATACCTGCAACTCGCCCGGATTGCCAGGGAAAAGAATATTCCTTTTGTGAGTGCTACCTATCCCAACGATGGTGGTATCAAAGCATCACCGCAGGTCTTCCTCGCCAATGCAAAACTCAATACCCATCTACTGGCAATGTTCAATCATGTGCTGTCCGACTACAATGGCCGGAACATCATATGGTTGCGCAGAAGCAATCCGGCAGACGACCGCGTGGCAGATGTGTTCAAACAACTCAATACGGAAAAGGGAAATGGCTTGAAGTTCAGGGTCCAAATGGTGCCGGACAGTTTTTCGGAACGTCATATCCTTCCGCTGATCGACAGCAACAAGCAGAATCTTATCATCTCCGGCAGCCTGGATGAAAAATTCGCCCTTCAACTCGGCCGCAACTGCCTGAGAATCCCGACTGCCTATCCACTGCATGTCGTAGGAATGCCCACCTGGGAAGGAATCTCAGACTTACGCACCACTGAATTCCATCCATTATCGATGGAGTACAGTGCTACGCTGTACCGTCCGAAACTTGACAGCTGGAGGGCGCGTATGGAGGATATATATCGGAAGCGCACATTCAGCAAGCCGAGTGATCTTGTGTACCGCGGATTCAAGACCACCTATCATTTCGTGGGCCTGCTAATGAAATATGGAAAAAAAGGGATGCTCAGCCAGATAAATGAACGGAGTGCTAAAAATGTTTCAGATTTTGACTTCCAGCCCGTTAGATGGAGCCGAAGCGGCGAAATACCTGATTATTTCGAAAACAAACGGATCTACATCATCAAAAGACAATTCGGTCAAAGCCGATTGTTGAACTGACACGCCCCTGTCATGTTGAATTCAGTTCCAGCACCGTCAAAAGGGGCATAGTTTTCCAGAACTTTTAGCCATCCGAAACGTTCCACTCCGGATGATTCACACATGATCAGGTTCACTGAACATGGCCTCTACTGTGAGGCTGGAGACTTTTACATTGACCCATGGCGGCCGGTGAAATTTGCGGTGATTACGCACGCGCACAGTGATCATGCCCGACCGGGACATGGAGGATATCTCTGTGCCGCGGCAGGGCTTAGTGTCCTGAAAGCAAGACTGGGCCAGCAATCATATCAGACCGCAAACTGGGGACAAGCTATTTACAGGAATGGTGTTCGGATTTCATTTCATCCATCAGGACATATCATAGGTTCAGCCCAGGTTAGGATGGAATATAAGGGAGAAATCTGGGTGGTGAGTGGGGACTATAAAACGGAAGATGATGGCATCAGCGGGACTTTTGAACCGGTGAAATGTCACACATTCGTTACTGAGTCCACTTTTGGTCTCCCCGTCTATCAATGGCGACCACAATCTGAGGTCTATGATGACATCCGAAACTGGGTGTCCAATCAACTCGAGCAAGGCCGGAGTGCGGTCTTACAGGCTTACAGCCTGGGGAAATCCCAGCGACTGTTAGATACATTGAGACCGTTTGAAGGGCGGATTTTTGCACATGGCGCGATCATCCAGATGCAAGAGGCGTTGCTGGCCGATGGTCATGATTTCCCGCATGTCGAGCGGATGACGGAGGCTACGCCGGCGGATAAGAGAAAGGCCTGTATTTTCATCACACCTGCGCCTGTTGAAAGCCTGAGGGTATCCAAATGGATCGGCCCGTGGCGCTCTGCACGCTGCAGCGGTTGGATGCATGTCAGGGGGAATCGGAGGCGTGAAGGCGGGGACAAGGGATTCGTGTTGAGTGATCATGCCGATTGGGCGGGATTGTGTGCGGCAGTCAAAGCCACAGATGCACAACGCGTATTTGTGACCCATGGCTTTCAATCTGTTTTCAGCAGGTACCTGAACGAAACAGGCATTGAATCCCACGAAGTACAAACGAGGTTTGGCAGTGAGGAAGAGACGGAAATCACCCCGGAAAACACATCCGACCAACCCTAAAGACCATGACTGTTGATCATCAACATACAAATCCCTGGGTGGAAAAAGACGGGTTCATTCGATTTGCCCGCCTGCTGATGGAACTGGGAGAAACGGGTTCCACGCGTGAAAAAACCGATCTGCTGGTAAATTATTTCAACTTCGCGTCTGCCCTGGACAAGGCATGGACGCTGGGACTGTTCACGGGGCGGAAGTTAAGAAGGCAGATCCGGACCCGTCAATTGGCTGAATGGCTTACGGAATGGCATGGTATTCCGGGATGGCTTTTTGAGGAAAGCTATCATCACGTGGGTGATCTGGCGGAGACGCTGGCCTTGCTGGATCCGTCCCAAAACGATGGAAGCCCTACAGGAGACTTAAGTGACTTCATGTCGATGCTGCAAAGCATGGCCGGGATGACTGATGAGGAAAAGGGTACTTGCATCCGAAAGACCTGGTCAGTCATGGACAGATCGCAGAAATTCGTCTTCAACAAACTGCTGACAGGCGGATTCAGGGTAGGCGTATCAGCCCAGTTGGTCATGCAGTCATTGGCCAAGGTTTATGACACAGAACCTTCTGTCATAGCCCATCGCATCAGCGGAGAATGGGATCCAGCGACTACAGATGCGGAATCCATGCTCCGCGGGGAAGGAAGGTCTTTTGATCTGTCGAGGCCTTATCCCTTCTTCCTGGCTTACCCTGTGGAGGGCGGACCAGATGAACTGGGCACACCTTCAGAGTGGCATGCGGAGTGGAAATGGGACGGTATCCGCGGACAGGTTATTCTCCGCTCAGGAACCTGGTCGGTGTGGAGTCGCGGAGAGGAGTTGATGACTGAAAAATTTCCGGAGTTCGAAGACTGGAGATTGAAACTTCCAGATGGCACGGTGCTCGATGGAGAAATCATGGCCATGCGGGATGGCAGACCGCTCCCCTTTTCCGTCCTTCAGACCCGCATTGGCCGGACGCGTATCGGCCCGAAGTTACTGAAGGAAGCACCGGTGGGATTCATGGCCTTCGATCTACTGGAGTATGGAGGAGCGGATTACAGGAACCTTGCATTTTCGGAGCGCAGGGCCCGACTACAGGAGATTGTGGCCGGCGTGGGAAGCCCTGGTTTGCAATGCTCCGAGTCCGTCCCATTTTCTGACTGGGAGGAATTGACTTTACGAAGGCGGGAAGCAAGGGAACGAGGCAGCGAAGGACTTATGATTAAACGGAGGAATTCGGTGTACCAGGCAGGACGCAAGCGTGGCGACTGGTGGAAGTGGAAACTGGAGCCGATGACGGTGGATGCCGTGCTGGTGTACGCCCAAAAGGGACATGGCAGACGCAGTAATTTGTACACGGATTACACTTTTGCCGTAAGGAATGGAGACCAACTGGTTGTGTTTGCGAAGGCCTATTCCGGCCTGACAGATAAGGAATTCAGGGAAGTCGATGCTTTTGTCAAACGCAATGCGATTGAAAAATTCGGTCCTGTTCGCACCGTGAAGCCGGAACTGGTATTTGAAATCGCATTTGAAGGCATCAGTGAAAGCAGGCGTCATAAGGCTGGTATTGCCGTGCGTTTCCCGAGGATCCATCGCTGGCGAACAGATAAAAACATGGATGAGATCAATAGCCTTGATGATTTGAAAAGCATGCTGGACTTATACGGCAGCTTGGGTGCAGGTGAGGAGAATCCCGGCTGAAAAAAGGGAAAAAGGATGATGGTGCATCATCGGATCAATAGTCATTGAGCCTTCTTAATATAATCATTTTGTGCCATATTAACAAATCATGCGTGATCATCCCGACATAGAT
>JBEEMB010000065.1:0-2873 GCA_041167815.1 Bacteroidota bacterium
GCGCGGTAGTGACGGACATCTGCTGTTGGTAATGGTATCAGTTTGAATCCTGAGTTGAATTCGATGATACAAAATTACCTGTCAGTCGTGGGGGTGTCTCTGACCGCCATCAACTTCGAAGATGACCGCCGTCAGTTTCAGGCGCGTTCGAAGCGCCATTTTCTCACCAGACAGCGGATGCCTTCTGCATCATTCATGATCGCATGTTATTGATAACCATCATTTAATGATTTCTGAAACAGTGCTTGTTCATTCTTTAATCGTGTACAAACGCTTCTTCCTTAGGAACCGCCATTTATGGCGCCACCGTCTTTGCCCCCGAATGTCTTATCTGATATGCTTCGACATTATCCATTCCTTTCCCTTCCAATATGCGTCCAATCACTTCGGCACTTTCTGACAGGTTCTCCTTTAAATAACTCTTGTGGTCTCCTTTTACACAATGAACATGAATCATCCCATCTAGACAGTCTTCCCAACCCGTATTTGAGGTGTCATCGGGTGCTTTCCCACTGAAAACCAGATGTATTTCACCCTTGAAAGGTTCGGGTATGTAGCATTCACGTCTGATGTGATATCTGGCGTTCATCAGATCTGATTTTAAATTCGGTCTTTCCAGATAGGCGAAAAGTCTTCTTCTGGGATGGCGTTTTGTGAAACCTGTCAGCAGTGCATGCAACACCGGCTCATCTGAATCGATGTCGAAATCAGGTACGTGTCTTGAATATCTGTAACTGTTGAATCGATCCGAAGGAGGCTCACCCATCGGCCATCCTATATCAAGATAGTGAAGAAAACATGATGCTGCAGTATCTCCAGATTCCGGGAATCGATGTTGGTAATTGACAGGATCAAAGATGCCGTACTGCAAGGCCATCGATAGCAACTGTTTTTGACTGTTGGGTTTTTTATGGAAAACGGAACGAAAAGCTTTGATGCTGGAAAATTTCAGGAAAAGCCAGAATAAAGCTTCCTTGATGAGGCTTTCACGTGCTGGCAGACTTTGATAGGTTGCTGCTTTTTTTCGCTTGACTGGTTTTTGACTGGGGAGGTTGGATGGCGGTTCTGTGTCCATAAGTATTATACCTGTTCCTTCGTAGCCGGAGGCCTGCAAGACGGAAGCAACGGCGAAGGCATCCTTGCCACCGTTGCAGTCACCCATAAGCCAGATCTTTTCTTTTTTGCAGAATGGAATCAGGTACCTCGCGTACTTTTCGGCTAACATGTCTAACTCGATGGTTGGAAAACGGCCTTTGCTGGTTTGTGGGTCTGGGAGGATATGGACACGCCATGCATCTCCGAGGGCACGGCCAATAAGGTGGTATTTGGTGAATTCCTCCTCGCTTCCCGCCCCTCCAACGAAGGCGAAAATATGACGGCCTTTGCCGGAGTCCCATGCCTTTACTGGTAGAATTGGAAGCTCCGGTGCCAACGTCGGACTTACTTCCACGGTCGAATCGATTATACGAGCCAAATCCGCAAGTGTCGAATTCATAAACACAGCGGAGATGTCGGGCCTTATGCCCCAAATCAACTTGATACTGTCCAACAGTTGCATGACAGCCAATGAATGACCACCCATTTGGAAGAAGTCGGAATTTCTCCAGACGATGCTTGTGCCAAGCATCTCTGACCATAATTCGGCCAACCTGTGCTCAGTGGGCGTTACCAGAGGGTATCCTACGAATCGGTCGCTTAAAGCCAAACGTTCCCGGATCATGTTGTCGACCTCGAAAAGAGCGATCTTACCCCGTTCGGTTTTGGGAAGAGATTTGAACCAGATCAGAACCGAAGGTTGATTGGACAGCGGTAGCGACTGCTTCATATGTTGGCGAAGGGTATCTGTCTCCAACTCCTCTGGGGAAACATAGGCAGCCACAAGGATGGTTCTGCCGTTCTGTTCGATGGCTGATACGATACAGGATTCGACATCCTGATGCGATTCGATGCATTGTTCCACGATCAGTGGGTCGATTCGGACACCATTGATCTTGCACTGTCGGTCCACACGACCATGACATTCAATCATGCCATTTGGAAGGAAACGTCCCACATCCCTGGTACGATAGGTTCTCACCGAACCCACATCGCCGCATTCCAGTCGAATGCCGGAATCGATCCCCTGAAGGGCTGAGCAGATGAAGGAAGATCGCACGATGATTTCGCCGGTTTCCCCATTCGGCACGGGAAGTCCATTTTCATCTACAACCAAAACTTCTTTGTCGGGATCAGGAAACCCTGCAGGGATCCGTTCGTAGGCAAGGAATTCATGAGGGCTGCCAGACCAGCTTGCCACAAGCATCGCTTCGGTGCTGGAATATGCATACGCAATGGTTTCCAGAGAGGGAAAGAGGTCCTGATATGATATGATCCATGAAGGCTTGAGTGGCTCTCCAGTGATGCTCAGTGTATGTGTCCCGTTCAGTTTTCCATGAAAGCGTACCGTCTCTAAAACCTGCCCGAGCAGACTGGGAAAACCGCTAATAATTCCCGGCTGTATGCGCAACAACTGATCTCCAGACGCCGAAAGTCCACCGGCTCTGGGATCGATGGATGCAAAAGTGTCTCCTTGTGAGATAGAACGCCAAAACACACTGATCTGCATGGAAGATACATAGCTGCCTACGATACACCTGACTTCGACCTGCTTTGAAGGTACGCTCAAGTCCCTATCCAAGTTGGCATAGTTTGCAAAACTGCGGTGCTCAACGGTAACCAGCGATTGCTGTCCGCTGCTTCCGGAAGTGAATGCCCTGTACAAAGGAAGATCCAGCAAAGCACCGTCTGATTCACAATCCTCAAATACCCCGCTTTCCGGAATCTCACTTTCATTGACATCTTCGGGTGACAGTATTTCACTGACAATTCCCAGT
>JBEEMB010000096.1:0-15779 GCA_041167815.1 Bacteroidota bacterium
GCCAACTATCCAGACGGGGTGAACCCCCTGGATGATGACAGCCTGGCCAGCTATCAGGTCATCCGCATGGATGTCACCAAGATGACACGGGAAGCCCTGAAGGAGATCACCATGGGTACCAAGGAAAAAGACCGGGCTAAAAACATGTTTGTACTCGGTTTCCTTTACTGGATGTACAACCGGGATATGGACAGTACCCTGAACTTCCTAAAGGAGAAGTTCGGTCGCAAGGATGAGATCCTGAACAGTAACCTCAAGGCATTGCAGGCGGGTTATAATTTCGGGGATACTACCGAAACTTTCACGACGCGCTACAAAGTGGAGCGCGCGAAAATGGAGCCGGGAACTTATCGGTCCATCATGGGAAATCAGGCGGTCTCCTATGGCTTGATAGCCGCCTCACAGAAGAGCGGACTGCCCCTTTTCCTGGGGTCGTATCCAATTACGCCGGCCTCTGATATTCTCCATGATTTGAGTAAATACAAGAGTTTCGGTGTGCGCACCTTTCAGGCGGAAGATGAGATCGCAGGTATTTCTTCTGCCATCGGTGCGAGTTATGGCGGTTCACTGGCGGTCACCACGACGTCCGGACCCGGTATCGCGCTGAAAGGCGAGGCCATGGGATTGGCTGTGATGCTGGAGATTCCGTTACTGGTCATCAATGTACAGCGTGGAGGACCTTCCACCGGACTTCCCACCAAAACGGAACAGAGTGATCTGATGCAGGCTTATTATGGCCGGAACGGTGAATGTCCGATGCCCATCATTTCTGCTTCTACACCGAGTGACTGCTTCGAAGCCGTCTACGAGGCTGCCCGCATTTCTTTGCAGCACATGACGCCGGTGATGTTCCTGAGCGACGGTTACATCGCCAACGGCGCAGAGCCCTGGAAATTTCCCAAGTCTGATGATCTGCCCCCCATCGAAGTCAAATTCAAGGAAGGGTTGGATGAAGGAGAAACCAAACTCCGCCCTTACCTGCGCGATGAAAAACTCGTCCGTCCCTGGGCCGTTCCGGGAACCCCGGGGCTTGAACACCGCATCGGGGGCATTGAAAAACAGGATATCACAGGTAATGTAAGCTACGACCCCGACAACCATGAGCACATGGTGAAGACGCGGGAGGAGAAGGTCAATCGAATAGCCGATTATATTCCGCTGCAAAAGCTCGACAGTGGCGCATCCACCGGAAAAGTGCTTGTGCTCGGCTGGGGTTCCACCTTCGGGGCCATCAAGAGCGCCTGTCATGAACTCCAATTGGAAGGACAGGCCATTTCCCACGCTCACCTGCGATATATTCGACCCTTCCCACGGAATCTCGGTGAAATCCTCAAAGGTTTCGATAAGGTACTGGTACCTGAGATCAACAATGGCCAGCTGATCAAGATCATACGCGACCAATTCCTTGTGGATGCCATCCCATACAACAAGATCAAGGGTGTGCCCATCACCAAGACCGAACTCGTAGCTGAGATCAGGAAGCATCTCTGATCCGCACATGGTAAATATAAAAGCCCCTCATGTTGATCAAGATGAGGGGCTTTTACATTTATTTAGATGGCTTACCAACGCATGAGTGCACTTGCCCAGGTGAATCCGCTGCCGAATGCTGCAAGACATACAAGATCGCCGGGCTTGATCCGGCCTTCCTGCCATGCTTCGCAAAGGGCGATGGGCACGGATGCCGCCGTGGTATTGCCGTAGCGTTGGATATTGTTGTAGACCTGATGGTCGGCCAATCCCAGTTTCTGCTGCACGAATTGCGCAATCCTCAGATTGGCCTGGTGCGGGATCAGCATATTGATATCTGCAGGTGCGAGGTTATTGGCCTGTAGTGCCTCCATGATCACTTCCGGAAACTTTACCACGGCCTTTTTGAAGACTGCGGGACCATCCATGTAAGGATAGATCTGTCCATTGTCGATCATGGCATGACTGAAGAACATCTGTCCGATCTCCGCTTCGTCGAAGTCGGCATATTTTTCTTCCTTCCAGTGGTTGGCATGGGTGCCCGGATTGTACATGGCCAGGATCTCGGCACTATCGCCATCGCTGTGCAAATGGGTGCTCAGGATGCCACGGCCATCCTCGGTGGAGGGCTGGAGTACCACGGCACCTGCACCGTCTCCGAATATCACACTGACATTTCTGCCACGTGTCGTGAAATCCAGGCCAAAGGAATGCTTTTCGCTTCCCACGACAAGAATGTTCTTATAAGTTCCCGTCCGGATGAATTGGTCTGCTACCGAGAGGGCGTACACGAATCCACTGCACTGGTTGCGTACATCGAGTGCTCCGATTTCCCGCATCTTCATGGCCCGTTGCAGCAATACACCGCAGCCGGGGAAGTAGTAGTCGGGACTCAAGGTGGCGAAGACGATGAAGTCAATATCCTGAGGGGTGATACCGGCCCTTTCGATGGCTACCCGTGCGGCCTCCACGGCCATGGTGGTAGTGGTTTCCTGCGTGCGATGTGCGTATCGTCTTTCCTGGATGCCGGTGCGTTCCTGAATCCAGGCGTCGCTGGTATCCATATATTTCAGCAGATCCTGATTTGTGACGACCTGCTCAGGGACATACATTCCGATTCCTGCAATGACGGATCTGATCATGATGGCATGCTTTGGGTTGTAAAATTACCCCAAAAAGCTATCATGAAACAGTGAAAAATGCAATGTGCAGTGGATCAGGGCGTCCGCAGAGGATTCATCTTCAAGACCTCTATGGCAAAGCGCTGCGTCTCTGCCTGAACCCGAGGAATATCACCGGATACCACCCATGAAGCGATGACATGATTGCCGGCGGTGGGTATGGGCGTGGCGCGTTTAAGTTCTGTCGGTGTGCCCAGTGCGTCGAACATGTCACGCATGGCGGATACTTTCACGACGCTGTCCTGATGCACTTCATCCTTGTAATAGTACAGCAGGAGGGTGGGTTGTTTGACCCGGCCGAAAGTTTCCGGTGTCATGGTTGTTTCGACCAGTTCCTGCAGTGCTACGACTGCTTCGAGACGATATTTCGAATTCCAGTATTTACGGTAGGTTTCCGACTGGTTTTTAGTTGTGATATACCTGGACCCGATCACTTGCCGGGCAATTTGCAGTCCCCACGGGTCATTCAGCAGGGGTGCATTCGGGTCGAAGATTTCGATATTCGGAGAATACAAAATCAATGCGTGTACTTTGTCGGGGTAGGTGGCCGCGAGCTGCAGGGCATTGGTGCCTCCCGTGGAAGTACCCATCAATATTACCTTTTCTCCGATCTGCATCCCGATGGCCAGCGCTTCTTTTACGGAATTCCAGTATTTATCAGCCGTAAGTCCGACCATCACATCCGTTGTGTCGATGCCGTGTTCCGCCAGGCGGGCGAGGTAAAGATTACATCCGAAGGTTTTGGCGAAATGCTCATGCACGGGGTCTCCTTCCTCCTGTGAGGCCGAAAAGCCGTGGAGATAGACGATGGAATAGGGGGTTTTTTGATGAAGGGAGTCGGCCCATACAATGCGTGCCTCATTATCGGGCTTCACCTTTCTGGCAGACTCAGAAGCTGTAATGACTGCTTCAAGTGCTGCAGCGGTGGATGGCATCTCCGGAAGGGCCGAATCATATACCGGCGTTTCTGGTGTTGGACCAAGTACATAAACGATCGACAATGATCCGATGATGATTACAAGGATCCAGACCAGCTTTTTCATGTAGGCGTATTTTATCAAAAGTAAGGAACTGTTACACTCGCCGGAATCCGCGGCACACAATGTGCCTGAATAAACATCAAGCCATTGAAATACTGCGACAGTTGCAAATTGTCTCATCGATCGTGCCCTGCTAAATTCGATACCTTTACAAGGAAACCATTACACATGCAGAGGTTCTTTCCGGTCCGGAAACTGATTCAACTGTTCTTCCAGGGATTGATCATCCTTGCACCGATCGTCATCACTGCCTGGGCTGTCATATCCCTCTTCAATTTCGTTGACAGCATTCTGCCTAACCTCCTCAGAATCCTGTTTCCGGATACGCCGGGCATAGAAGATGTCTATCAACGCCGTTTCCCTGGATTGGGATTCGTATTGGTCATCCTGATCGTAATGGTCGTGGGGTATATCTCATCCACCATCATCGTATCCAAATTGGTGCAGCTCTTCGATAACATTCTGGAGCGTACGCCCGGCGTGAAGATCATCTACACCACTGTGAAGGATTTTCTGGAAGCCTTTGCCGGGAATAAGCGAAAGTTCGACCGGGCAGTACTCGTGAGCATTGAGGCACCGGATGTCTATCGGATTGGATTCATCACCCATGAGGAACTGTCTGAGTTCGGTCTCCGTGAACACATCGCCGTCTATGTACCACATTCCTATGCATTTTCGGGTGTGCTCTATCTCGTGAAGCGGGAGCGTGTGAAGGTCCTGTCGGATACTCCTTCTTCTGATGCCATGAAGTTTGTGGTATCCGGCGGTGTTACAGAAATTGATGATGATGATCATGATCAACGTTCTGAGGAGAAATCTTCAGTTTAACGGGTGTTTTCACCATGTTTTTTGGGAAAGATATCCGGCTGATCGGTGAATATACTTTTTGACCCGCCCACATACCTGCTAATATTGTGGGATGAGCATACAATGGCGGCGATTCAGATTTATATTATTTTTTTGTTGCATGCTATGCATGGCAAAACCTGCATGGTGCTGGGGTTTTTACGCCCACCGGATGATCAATTATCATGCGGTCTTTTTGTTACCTCCGGGCATGATCGGATTTTACAAGCATCATATTTCTTTTTTGAAAGAGCATGCGGTGGATCCCGACAAGCGCAGGTATGCGATGAAAGACGAGGCGCCGCGACATTATATAGACCTCGACAGTTATGTCATCCCACATCGTGATTCGATGCCCAAAAGATGGGATGATGCGTTGATCAGGTTCGGGTCAGACAGTCTGATGCGTCATGGTATCGCCCCCTGGTGGATTGAACGCATGCGATTGCGACTGACGCAGGCATTCCGGGAGCGGAATGCCTTGCAGATATTGAAAATTTCTGCGGATATCGGTCATTATATTTCGGATGCACACGTCCCATTGCATGCCAGCCGGAACCACAACGGTCAACTCACGGGTCAGCATGGTATCCATGGATTTTGGGAGAGCCGCATTCCGGAGCGATTTGCCGAATCGACCTTTGATTTCTTGATTGGCCGTGCTGTATATCTGCAGCGTCCAACCGATTTTATATGGGCCAGGGTCTGGGAAAGTGGCGCATCCGCAGATACCGTGCTTTTCATGGAGCGACGGCTTGCAGCGCAGTATCCGGCTGATGCCCGCTTTGCATACGAACTCCGCAATGGTGTAGTGGTTCGTCAGTATTCCAGCGGATACACGGCCCGCTATCATCATTTGTTGCAGGGAATGGTGGAACGCCGCATGCGGGCGTCCATTTTTGCCGTTGCGTCATATTGGTATACCGCATGGGTTGATGCGGGACAACCCGCGCTGGACGCAATGTCTGGTATGGTCTTTACGGCCACTGACAGTGCTGCATGGGATGCGATGGATCTTCGTTGGCGCAGTGATGCAGCATTGGGCAGGATATGCGATTGATTTTAATGAGTTAATTTCGTGGCCATCCTTTACAGCATGGTTCACAATTTCAATGCAGGCCCGAGCATTCTTCCCGCAGAAGTCTTCGAACAGGCGGCGGCAGCCATACATGATTTCAATGGGACAGGACTTTCCATCCTTGAGGTAGGACATCGAACGCCTGTTTTCGAGGCGGTGATGCAGGAAGCACTTGACCTCTCCAGATCACTCATGCATCTTTCTGATGATAAGGAAGTGATGTTCCTGCATGGAGGAGCCACCACTCAGTTCTTTCAGGTGCCCATGAATTTCCTGCCGGAAAATGGACGTGCGGCATACCTGGATGGCGGTACCTGGGGCAGTAAGGCCGCCGGAGAGGCCCGCCTGTATGGGCAGGCTGATGTGATCGCCAGTTCGAAGGACCGCAACTATACATACATTCCCAAAGGGTATCAGATCCCGAGTGATGCCGCATATTTTCATCTGACCACCAACAATACGGTCGAAGGGACCCAGATGTGGGCTTTCCCGGATACCGATGTACCGGTGGTGGCAGACATGAGCAGTGATATCCTGAGCCGGGAGATTGATTTCAACAGATTCTCCCTGATTTATGCCGGCGCCCAGAAAAATATCGGTGCCGCTGGCGTATGCATGGTCATCATCGACAAGGAGATGTTGAAGCGCACCTGTCGGAAGGTTCCGGGCATGATGGATTATCGTAAGCATATCGATAACGGCTCCATGCTCAATACTCCGCCGGTATTCGCTGTCTACGTCTGCATGCTGACCCTCCGATGGCTGAAGCAGCAAGGCGGTGTGGCTGCCATCGAAGCAGTCAACAGACAAAAGGCCTCACTGTTGTATGATACCCTGGACACTTTGCCGATCTTCAGACCAACGGTCGATCCGGCTGATAGAAGTCATATGAACGCAGTCTTCGTGATGGAAGACGAGGCATTGGAAAAAGCGTTCCTGAACCTTTGCAAGTCGGAAGGAATGGTCGGTATCAAAGGCCACCGAAGCGTAGGTGGCTTCCGGGTTTCCATGTATAATGCATTGCCGTTGGAAAGTGTAAGGACCCTTACCGACCTGATGAAACATTTTGCCCAAAAACATTGATCACAGATAAAGACTGTCAACCCTACATCAACCCAACCTCATGTGTGATATTTCTCCTTTCAGGGCCCTCAGACCCGAACCCGCATTCGCAGAAAAGGTAGCGGCTCCTCCCTACGACGTACTTAACAGTGAAGAAGCCCGAGTATTGGCCGCCGACAATCCGTGTTCGTTCCTGCACGTGACAAAGCCGGAGATTGATCTGCCATCGAACGTGCACGCGTATTCGAAAATCGTGTATGAGAAAGCGGGAGAGAACATCCGATCCATGAGGGAGCAGGGCATCCTGTTACAAGAGTCATCGCCTTGCTATTATATTTATCGGCTCACCATGGATGGTCGCACCCAGACCGGTCTCGTATGTGTGTCATCCGTAGATGATTACGAACAGGGCATCATCAAGAAACATGAATTCACCCGTCCGGAAAAGGAACAGGATCGTATCAATCACATTGCTATTTCCGGCGCACAGACGGGGAATGTATTCCTGGCCTATCCTCAGGTGTCTGACATGGATAACCTGGTTGATGCGTGGACGGGAGCACGTGCGCCGGTCTATGATTTCAATGCTGTTGATGGAATCGGACACACGATCTGGGTCGTGGATGCCCCACAAGTGGTAGCGGATATCACCGCTATTTTCCGTGAGCAGGTGCCCTTTACATACATCGCTGATGGTCATCATCGTGCAGCCAGCGCGGCGAAGGTCAGGGCAGCCTTGCCTGAAGAGGAGCGGCCTGGTGCTTCTCATTTTCTCACCACGCTGTTTCCGGCAGATCAGCTCCGGATCATGGACTACAATCGGGTCGTATGTGACCTGAACGGATATTCCATCGATTCATTTCTGGCAGCATTGGGGAATGATTTCGAGGTTTCCAGCTCCTCCGAAGCAGTGAAGCCGGCTCAATTGCATCAGTTTGGCATGTACCTTGCAGGCCAGTGGTACCTGTTGGAATCAAAGGAGGGCACTTACACCACAGACCCCATCGGTATCCTGGATGTAAGCATCCTGTCGGATAATGTGTTGGACAAGCTCCTTGGGATCAAGGATCAAAGAACTGATAAACGCATTGATTTCGTAGGTGGTATTCGGGGACTGTCTGAATTGGAGCGCCGGGTGGATAATGGTGAGATGGCTGTTGCTTTCTCTCTGCATCCCGTCACCATCGAACAATTATTCAATATAGCAGACAGCGGAAACGTAATGCCGCCCAAAAGTACATGGTTCGAACCCAAGCTGCGCGACGGACTGTTGACACATCTCATCAGAGAATGAATATAAATACATCATCCATCATCCCACAGAGGTCCATTTTCAGGACACAGAGATTCGGCAGTATCGCCTGGATTTTCCTATGCTGCTTCCTTGTCGGAATCAGCGCATCCGCACAACAGACAGCCTCTCAGATGCGGGAGACTGCCATGTCTTTCCAGCGGCAGGGTGATTATGCCAATGCAGTGATCGTCCTCAATCGTGCGTTGGAACAGGCGCCCGGAAGCATGGAACTGCAAACAGATCTTGCTTACATTTATTTTCTGCAGCGGGATTTCGGTAAAGCCATCGACATCATAAAACCGCTTACTGAACGGGATGATGCGGAAATCCGTACATTCCAGATTGCAGGGAATATTTATCGGGCCATTGCCGAGATCAGTGCATGTGAGCGGATGTATCGCCGTGCGCTGAAAAAGTATCCGGAAAGTGGACCCCTGAATGCGGAGTATGGAGAAATGCTCTGGGCAAGGAAGGATGGTGCCGCAGCTGTGACGCAATGGGAGAAAGGCATTCAGATGGATCCTTCTTATCCGGGTAATTATTACCATGCCGCCCGATATTATTTTTCCAATGGTGAAATGCTGCGCAGCCTGATCTACGGCGAGATTTTTCTGAACATGGATACATATTCCGGTCGTTCAGCGGAGATGAAAGAGTTGCTTTTGGAGGCATATAAAAACTTCTATGCAAATCCGACGGGTCCGAAACTCTCAAATCTGCGTAAACGAACTCCTTTTGAAGAAACCTTCAAAGCAGCGCTGCTTGCGCAGTCATCCATTGCGTCCATGGGTATCGACATCAACAGGCTCATTGTGATTCGCACCCGTTTTGTGCTGGATTGGTTCACTAAGTCAGGGATCGGATTTCCACATCGGATGATCGAACAACAACGCCAGCTATTGAGAGAAGGACTGTTCGAGGCTTACAACCAATGGTTGTTTGGAGCTGCAAGCAATGCCGTCGAATATCAGATGTGGGCAGGGACCCATGCTGAGGATGTGGCCGCCTTCTCCCGCTTCCAGCAGAATCGGGTGTTCAAGATGCCTGCCGGTCAGTATTATGGCACGATCGACTGATTTGATCATCCTCAAGCGCAACGCATTTTATCGTTCAATATCGAATAAAAATGAAAGGGCGATGATCATACAATCATCGCCCTTTCATATTTATTCGATATTGGATCCGTCAGGAGTAGATGCGCTCGATGGCGTCTTGATATTTCTCCATGATCACTTTACGTTTCAGTTTCAGGGTAGGTGTCAGTTCTCCACCATCGATGTTCCACTCCGTATTAAGCAGTTCGAATTTCTTCACCTGTTCGACATGGTTGAATTGCTGGTTGTAGTGCTCCACCGTCTGCTTGAAGAGTTCGATGACGCGGGGATTGCTCAGCATATCTGCATTTGTATCCACCGTGATACCATTTTTCGCGCACCATTCCTTCAGGTTGGGGAAGGACGGGACAATGAGCGCGCCTGCGAATTTCTTTTCCGCACCCACCACCATCATCTGTTCGATATATGGTGATTCTTTCATTTTGTTTTCGATAGGTTGTGGCGCCACATATTTTCCGCCGCTGGTCTTGAAGATTTCTTTTTTACGGTCGGTGATCTTCAGAAACTTGTTGTCAACCCAAACGCCGATGTCTCCGGTATGGAACCATCCGTCCTGGTCGATGCATTCGGAAGTCAGATCCGGACGTTTGTAATATCCCATCATCACATTCTCCCCTCGGCAGCAGATCTCTCCGTCTTCGGCGAGCTTGACTTCGGTGTTTTTGATCACGGGCCCAACCGTGCCAAAGCATCGTCCTTCAGCTTCATATCTGTTAACACTGATCACCGGAGAGGTTTCCGTCAAACCGTACCCTTCCATGATCACGATATTACCGGCTGTGAAGACCCGCAGCAGTCGAACCTGACAGGCAGCAGCACCTGTAACGATGGCTTTTACATTTCCGCCGAGGCCCTCCCTCCATTTTTTGAAGATCAGTTTATTGGCAAGTCCCAGTTGGAAGTCGTACCACCAGCCCATTTTTTTGCCCACTTCGAAGCGACTGCCCAGGTCAACGGCCCAGAAGAACAGTTTTTTCTTGATGCCGGTGAGCTCCTGTCCTTTGCCCATGATGCGTTCGTACACTTTCTCCAGCAAACGAGGAACGGTGGAGAAGACGGTGGGTTGAACCTCTTTGAGGTTGTCGCCGATCTTGTCCAGTGATTCTGCATAATAGATGGCAATGGCCTTGTACATGTAGATATACGAAACCATTCGCTCGAAGATGTGGTTGAGTGGCAGGAAGCTCAGCGAACGATCACCCCTGCGTATGCCGATGGCATCGAATACCTCGTCGACATTTTGCACGTTGCTGAGGATGTTACTGTGGCTGAGCATCACGCCCTTCGGGAAGCCCGTTGTTCCTGACGTGTAGAGAATGGTGCACAGTTCCTCTCCCTTGATGGTGTCGCGGTGTGCTTTCATTTTCTGTAAGCTCACCTCATCAGCCTTGGTCAGTATGTCTTTCCAGTGTAAGGCTTCCTGCAGGTAATCAAACGTGTAGACCGCTGCAACGGAGGGTACTTTATCGCGGATACTCTGGACCTTGTTGTAGAGGTCGCGGTCGCTGACAAACACCAGTTTGACAGACGCATCATTCAGGATGAACTCCAGTTCATACACACTGATGGTGGGATAGATGGGCGTAAGTACCGCTCCCGTCTGTTGTACTGCCAGGTCGAGCATCAGCCATTCCGGACGGTTGTTACTAAGTACTGCGATTTTGTCGCGCCCTTCGATGCTCCCATCGTTGGGGCCCATGCCAAGATGGATCAGTCCGGCACTGAGTCTGTCTACCGTTTCCCGTACTTCTCGGGTGCTGTATTTTTTCCAGATGCCGCCTTCCTCCTTGGCGGAGAACATGTCATCCAGTGGGGCATTTTCAAGTTGCCAGTCGATGCAATCGAAGAGTCTGGTTGGCTTCATGTGCAATCGTTGATTTGGTTCCGGTCAAGATAATCAATAATCATAAAAATACAACAAAGACCTCCGTTCCCACAAATGAGAAACCGCTCATCAGGTCGTTTTATGGCTTATGGATAAAGGGAGAAAGGCAGACGATATCCTTGTCCTTTGTGGCGTGGAAGCCTCCGAAATTAATGTGTAACTTGTAAGCTTCTTATTCATTATCGCCATAACACATGCTCAGATGAAGAAATTTTTCGTCCTGCCGACCCTCGGCATGATCTTTCTCGTAGCCTCATCCCTCCAGGCACAACAGCGGTTTACGGATGCCCAATTACTCCGCGGTCTACCTTCCGATATCACCGCTCCATTGCCTCAGGTCGTTGGTTGGCTCGACGACAGTCGTTTACTGATGAATGCCCGCCCACATCCTGATTCTCCGCAAAGGCGCGTGGTACTGGATTGTAAAACCGGAAAAGAAACGCCTGCGACAGATGACTTGAAGTCACCACAGGGTGCGACTCCTTCACGTTCCGTATATATCAGCGAGGATGATATCTTCCTGCGGGATGGATCAGCTGCCGCAGTGAGACTCACCAAATCCGCCGGACGTGAGCAGAATCCGGTATTGTCACCCGACAATCGATATGTAGCCTTCACACGGGGGAATGACCTGTACACGATCGAACTTGAATCCAAACAAGAGCAGCGGCTAACTTCAGATGGATCTGACCTGATCCTCAACGGCTGGGCGAGTTGGATATACTACGAAGAGATCCTGGGTCGTGCATCCCGCTATCGGTCATTCTGGTGGAGCCCTGACAGCAAGAAAATCGCGTTTATGCGGATGGACGACCATCGTGTTCCAATGTTTCCCTTGTACAACGAAACCGGCGTTCATGGATTCCTGGAGAACACCCGTTATCCCAAGCCAGGAGACCCGAATCCTGAAGTGCGCGTAGGCGTGGTGTCTCCAAATGGAGGATCAATCGTATGGGCAGACTTCGACGAAAAAGCTGATCAATACTTCGGGATGCCTTACTGGAGGCCCGACGGACAGTCCCTTTGGATCCAGTGGATGAACCGCGGACAGGATACCCTGCGCATCTATGCCATGGACCTTTCCAATGGATCAAAAAAAGAAGTCTATCTCGAAAACCAGAAGACATGGATCGACCTTGATGATCAGGGCGGCAGATTGCAGTTTCTGTCATCCGGCAAGGGGTTCATCCTGCAGAGTGACAAGGATGGATGGGATAATCTGTATCTCCATGGAATGGATGGGGCTCTTCAAAGCCGCATCACGAACGATCGATTCTGGTCGACTTCCATTTTGCATGTCGATGAAGCTAAGAAGCGGGTCTATTTCTCCGCGCGCCGCGATAATTCGGCTCGTACTGATTATTACGTTTCATCCTTCGACGGCAAGCTCACCCAGCGACTCACGTTTGGTGAGTACACGCATCGTGTCCAGCCTTCTCCCCATGCATCTTATTTCGTGACCACCTATTCCAATGCCGCGGAGCCGGAACGCATGGCTGTAGTTGATGCTAAGGGAAAAGTCGTGCGCGAACTCGGCGGAGGCAAAGGAGCCTCATTCGACAAATACCTGATGGCCAAAACCGAGATCGTGCGTGTTCCTTCGGAAGATGGTTTATATCAACTCCCCGTACGTATCACCTGGCCGTTGGATTATGATCCTTCGAAGAAGTATCCGTTGATGATTAATATTTACGGTGGCCCGAATGCCGGAACCGTTCGGGATGGCTGGCAGCTCAATGGCACACAGCAGTGGTGGGCGAAGGAAGGACTTATTCAGGTGGCGATGGACCATCGCGCGAGCGGACATTTCGGAAAGAATGGCATCAATTACATGCATCGCAACCTTGGTCAGTGGGAACTCAAGGACTGGATCACGATCGTGAAATGGTTGCATACAAAAGGCGCGGATCCGGCCCGGGTGGGCATCGCCGGCTTCAGCTATGGTGGATATATGACCTGTATGGCGTTGACTGCCGGTGCTGATTATTTCACCCATGGTCTCGCCGGTGGCAGTGTCACCGACTGGCAGTTGTATGACACGCATTATACGGAGCGCTTCATGGATACGCCTGCGGAAAATCCCGAAGGTTACAAACAGGGTTCCGTCATGACGCATGTAGGTAAATACAAGGGTCTGCTGCGTGTATATCATGGAACGATGGACGACAATGTGCATATGCAGAACAGCATGCAATTGATCAAGAAAATGCAGGAGTCGCGCAAACATTTCGAATTCATGGTGTATCCGGGTGGTCGCCACGGATGGCCGGGCGTGCAGATGGCACATTCCACGAACGAGAACAATATGTTCATCTATCTGAATCTGCTGAAGAAGGAGATGCCAGCGGAATTCATGCGTTGATTTTATATTAAAACAAAGCCGCGAAGTAAGGGTGTTTGATTGCCTCTACTTCGCGGCTTCGTTTTTAGATTTATTTTTATCAGTCCCGATAATCCAGTGCGGGCTTCCGATCACCCAGGAGGGCTTTATATTTATATTCACCGATTTTCAGGCGGAATTCTGTTTTAGAGCGTTCAATGAGTGCAGCGTCATTGATCAGTTCAATGCCCATGTTTGTCAGGGCTTTGGCTGCAACCATCATTCCTTTCGCCCCGATCTCCGTGCCTCCGCAGGCGACCGCCTGCCAGCTGTGCATGGGCGTACCCGGCACCCAGGTGGCGACATTGATCCCTGCAGTTGGTACATTGTAGCTCACATCCCCCACGTCAGTGGAGCCGGGTGCCATATCGTCTGGCGCATCCAACGCTTTGACCTCGGCAGCTTCGGCAACCGGAGGCACTTTTCCGGGGAAGGTTTTTCTGATCTCCTCCGCAAAGGACAGATCCTGTGTGGCGTATTGCACGCCGCCGGCAAGCACCAGATTCCGGTGGAAAGCTTCTGACAGACTGCGGTTGATCAACAAATCGTGTGTACCCCCGATGATCTCAAATTTCATTTGTGTCTCCGTACCTAATGCGGCACCTGTAGCCGCCTGTGCTACGCGGTCGAAAATATTTACTACAACCTGCTTATCCGGATGACGGACATAGTAGTACACTTCGGCAAAGTCGGGAACCACATTCGGTGCCTTTCCTCCCTGCGTGATCACATAGTGGATCCTGGCGTCTGAAGGAATGTGTTCGCGCATCATGTTGACCATGTGGTTCATTGCTTCGACACCATCCAGCGCTGAGCGACCAAGTTCAGGTGAAGCGGCAGCATGGGCAGCCCTTCCATAGAATCGGAATTTCGCCGACTTGTTCGCCAGTGCTCCGTCAATAGCCACGCGATTTTCACTGCCCGGATGCCAGTGCAATACCGCATCGACATCCTTGAACAAACCCTCCCGAACCATGTACACTTTTCCGGATCCCCCCTCTTCCGCAGGACAGCCATAGACGCGAATGGTTCCCTTCCATCCACGTTGCTCGAGTTGTCTTTTTAGTTCAATGCCGGCAGCCACCGAGGCTGTACCGAACAGGTGGTGACCACAACCATGGCCGGAAGTACGCCCAGTTGCCGGAATTTTTTCTGTCACCGCCTGCTGCGACAATCCGGGTAAGGCATCATATTCAGCGAGAATACCGATGACCGGTGATCCGCTTCCGTAACTTGCAACAAAGGCTGTCGGGATCCCCGCTACGCCCGCATCCACCCTGAAACCTGCATCCTTCAAGGTTTCCTGCAACAATGCGGAGCTTTTCACTTCCTTATACCCAAGCTCAGCATATTCCCAGATGCGTAGGGAAATATCCCGATAGCGTTCATATCCCTGTTGAAGGTGTTCCATCGCTTCACGTTTCACCAGATCAGTGGCCGGTACTACCGGTTTGCGCTGCGCGAAAGCCGAATGGATCAGCACCATCCCGGCGAACATGATGCAGAATGTTTTTCTCATGCGTTTCATTGATTGTATAGGCAATATTAGCAGACAATCTGCATATTCCATGACCGTGTTCTGCTCCTGTTGAGATGCAAATAGATGTGAGGTATCCCTATGGATCTTATCTTCATAGGAGGGGATCTTCCCATGATCAAATGCTCATCCATTTTACCCATGCGTATCATCAAACCAGCGGTCGTTTTTCTGGCCACATCATTGCTGAGTAAATCGTTGCTTTTCGCACAGTCATCACCATCGACCGGGCAGTTCCGGTTGGAGGCCTTCAATAAGCATGCTGATCTGGCCGCTGCTTCACCATACAAGGATATCCAGTGGCGCAATATCGGACCGGATCATATCAGTGGCAGGGTTACAGAAGTGGCAGGCATCCCGGGAAATCGAAACATCATGTTCGCATCCTTCGCTACCGGCGGGTTTTGGAAGACGACGGATGCCGGTGAGCATTGGACCCCGCTCTTTGACGCACAGGCGACACAGTCGATCGGGGCTTTCACCCTGGCACCTTCGAATCCGGACATCATCTATGTGGGTACCGGCGAAGCCAATATCTTCCGGGCATCGCTGCCTGGTACCGGCATGTATCGGTCATCCGACGGTGGCAAGCGCTGGCAGCATATCGGTCTGGAAAATTCAGGCACCATCGCCCGCATTTTGGTGCATCCCAACAATCCCGACAAGGTATGGGTAGCGGCCGGGGGCAACGAATGGAGTCGTAATCCCGAGCGGGGCGTCTATCATTCGGAAAATGGCGGAAGAACATGGAAGCGCGTATTGGGCGAAGATGATAAGACCGGCGCTATCGATCTGGCGATGGATCCCTCCAATCCTGATGTTATCATCGCCTCCATGTGGAATCGTATTCGGCGCAGATGGAGCGACCCCGTTCCGGAAGACGGGGATCAT
>JBEEMB010000236.1:0-5932 GCA_041167815.1 Bacteroidota bacterium
GGCAGACCGAGTTCGATCTCCAGCGGCTTCGTCTGCAAACAGAACAGACCAGACAACAACTTGAGCTGGCGGGTTTCAACGCACGCAACAATGCTCGAAACGCACATAATACCTATCTCACGGCGCTTAAACAGGAGCAAGCTGCTGCCCAGTACTTCAGGCTGATGGACCGCGGCTATGCAGAAGGGGTGGCGAGTTTCATTGAGTTCCTGGATGCGCGAACCCAGTATACGGCGGCAAAGTTGCAGGCGAACATCAACAAATATCGCTTTCTTTCCGGCATGGCAGAGTATGAACGCCACACGGCATCCTATGATATTCGATAAAGTTCATCATGAAACACATTATTCCAACGAACACCTTCATCATTATGAAATCACTGATTGTATATCCGGCGTTGCTGATGCTGATGGCTGCATGCGGCGGTAAAACTGCTGAAACAAAGAAACCCGTGACAGACAATGTCATTCCCGTTGTCGTTGCGTCCATTGACACAGCGAACGGGTCCAACACCATCGCGGCTTCGGGTCTCATCACATCGGCAAATGATGCGAAGCTCTCATTCAAGATCGGTGGTGTCATCGATGCCATTTCGGTACAGGAAGGTCAAGCCGTCCGAAAGGGGCAACTGCTGGCTTCCTTGAACAGCACTGAAATTTCGGCCCAGGTGCAGCAGGCGCAGATATCCCTGGAGAAAGCGCAGCGGGATTATCAGCGTGCATCAAGTCTTTATAAAGACAGCGTGGTCACGTTGGAACAACTTCAAAACAGTAAAACCGGACTTGATATCGCGCGTCAGAGCCTTCAGCAGGTATCGTTCAACCGGCAGTATGCAAATATTTATGCACCTGCAGACGGCTTCATCATTAAAAAAGTCCATAACGCAGGAGAAGTTACAGGCCCCGGTAATCCGGTAGTAATCATGGGTTTATTGGGCAGTAATAGCCAATGGGTACTTCGTGCAGGCGTGGCCGACAGAGAATGGGCCGTCATAGAAACCGGGAATAAAGCAACCGTCACCACTGATGCCTTCCCGGGAAAAACATTCAATGCGGTGGTGAGTCGGAAAGCTTCATCGGCAGATCCTACCAGTGGTTCTTTTGAAATCGAGCTGGTCATTGATATGCAAGATCTGAAGCCTGCGGCAGGCATGTTCGGCCAGGCAATGATCACACCATTCAAGCGCGTCAAAGCATCAACCATCCCATATGATGCATTGCTGGAAGCCAATGGGAATAAGGGTTTTGTATTTGTGACTGATGATATGAAAACCGTTCAGCGTGTTGAAGTCACGATTGCTTCCATAGAAAAAGACAGGGTGCTCATTGCAGATGGTCTCAACGGCCATGCCTATGTGGTCATTTCCGGAAGTCCTTATCTGACGAATGGTTCGGCTATTTCCATCATGCAGTCATCACCGACAAACGATCAGCCATGAAATTGACATCTTTCTTTGTCAGGAATTGGCAATTCACATTGGTATTGTTCATCATGGTGATCGTGGTGAGCATCACCACGATGCTGTCGATGCCACGCGCGGAAGACCCTGAGATCAATCCGCCCCTCTTTCCGATCATCATCGTTTACCCGGGTACCAGTCCGGTGGATATGGAAGAGCTTGTGGTAAAGCCCATAGAAAAAAGGGTGAGTGAGCTGGAAGACCTGAACGAGATCAAAACCACCATTAAGGACGGTGTGGCAGAGATCATGGTGGAATATAAATATTCCAGCAATGTCGATGACAAATACCAGGAGCTTGTGCGGGAGGTCAACTCCATACGGACTCAACTGCCACAGGATCTGTACAGCCTCGACATACGCAGGGTGACGCCTACGGATGTGAATGTGATCCAGCTTGCTTTGGTATCGGAAAATGCTTCAGATGAGCGGATGAAATACCATGCCGAACAACTCAAGGAGCAGCTGGAAAAAATCAAAAGCCTGAAGAAGGTTGAATTCCACGGTGTGCCGGATCAACAGGTACAGATCAATTTGAATCTGGATAAGATCGCCCGCCTGAAAATACCTGTCGGATATATCATTGCAAGTATTCAAAGTGAGGCGGCCAATATTCCGGCAGGCAGTATAAGAGCCGGTAACAAGGTTTTTAATGTAAAGACCAGTGGAAAATATAAAAGTCTTTCAGAGATTCAGCAGACGGTAATTTATGCAGCCAGCGGGAAAACCGTGCTGCTGGAGGATGTAGCCAGCGTTGCCATTCAATATGCTGAGCAGAAGCATATTGTCCGCCTGAATGGTCATCGGGCAGTGCTGGTCACCGCCGCCCAGAAAAGCGGAGAAAACATTGCAAGGTCCCAGCAGGCTTACTTGCCTGTCATTGAAGCTTTCAGTAAAACATTGCCGAAAAACATCGAGCTGATACGTTCATTTGATCAGGCGGATAACGTGTCACGTCGCCTGGGTGGTCTGGGGATTGATTTTCTGATCGCGATCGGTCTGGTGCTGATCACGCTGTTGCCCTTGGGTTGGCGGGCAGCGCTGATCGTCATGGCGGCGATACCACTTTCGTTGGGACTGGGTATCGTATCCCTTAATTTCATGGGCTTCTCCCTCAATCAGCTTAGTATTGTAGGACTGGTCGTGGCATTGGGATTGCTTGTGGATGACAGTATTGTCGTAGTGGAAAATATCGAACGCTGGCTGCGGGAAGGGCACAGTAAGAAATTTGCAGCCGTGGAAGCCACGAAGCAGATCACGCTGGCCGTCGTAGGTACGACTGCTACCCTGGCGATCGCTTTTTTACCCTTGGCGTTGATGCCGGAGGCTTCAGGTGAATTCATTCGTTCGCTGCCGCTGGCCGTCATATCATCCGTGGTTTCCTCGCTGCTGGTGTCGCTCACCATCATTCCATTTCTTTCCAGCCGCATCCTGAAAACGCATGAAAATCCGGAAGGAAACATATTCCTTCGGTTGTTGAAGAAACTCATCAGTGGCAGCTACACCCGTTTGCTGGATTATTCACTCAGGCATCCGGTGGTGACGTTGATCGCAGCCATTGTATTGTTTGCAGGTTCTCTGGGCATCTTCGGCATCATCGGTTTCAAACTCTTCCCGGCATCCGAAAAGCCGCAGTTCCTGGTGAACATCAACATGCCGCTGCAAAGCAACCTGGAGGCAAGCAATGAAATGGCAGCCAACATCGAAAAGGCATTGCTCAAGGAACCGCAGGTCGAATTTGTGACGACCAACGTCGGTAAAGGCAATCCACGTATCTATTACAACGAGATTCAGGTCAATGAAAAGAGTGATTATGCGCAGCTATATGTTCAGTTGAAAAAGGAGGTGAGTCCTTTGGCAAAAAAGGAACTCATCGAAAAGTTCAGGGACCAATTCATCAAGTTGCCGGGAGCACGTATCGAGGTCAAGGATTTCGAACAGGGTCCCCCGGTGGAAGCGCCCGTGGCCATTCGCATCAGCGGCGACAATCTGGATACCTTGCGCACACTGGCCGGAAAGGTTCAGGAGATACTGACATCCATTCCGGGTACCATTTATATCAAGAATGATGTGGATGTGCTCAAGAGCGATCTGAGGGTCCAGATCAACACAGAGAAGGCAAGGGCACTTGGCATTCAAACCGCAGACATCGATCGCACGATTCGCATGGCCATCAGCGGCGTCGAACTTGCCAAGTACACGGACGAGCAGGGGGATGATTATAACATCGTGCTCAGCACACCGCGCGATCGTTATGCCACCCTTGAAACCTTCAACAACATCTTCGTGAACAATGCTGTCGGGACACCGATATCCCTCCAACAGGTAGCGAATCTTGTTTTTGAAACATCCCCGGGCGTGATCAAACACAAGGATAAAAAACGCTTTGTGATCGTTACTGCCTTCACTGAGCAGAACGTTTTGTCGCAGCAGATCAATAAGGCATTTGAAGAAAAGATGAAGCTACAGACACTTCCTGCCGGCTACTCCTATGAGACGGCCGGCGAAGCAGAGAGTGAGCAGGAAGCTTTCGGCGGCGGTTTCATGACCGTTGTGATCGCTACCATTTTCATGTTTATCATGGTGTTGATCCTGGAGTTCAAAACCTTCAAAAGCACACTCATCGTTTTGAGTGTGATTCCACTGGGTGTCATCGGTGGTGTGGCCATGCTCTGGTTGACTGGAAACCCTATGAGCTTTGTGGCCATCGTCGGATTTATCGGTCTGGCCGGTGTCGAAGTGAAAAACTCCATCTTACTCGTGGATTTCACCAATCAATTAAGAGCAGAGGGCAAGCCACTGAACGATGCGATCCGTGAGGCGGGTGAATTGAGATTCCTGCCCATTGTACTCACCAGCCTGACAGCGATTGGTGGTCTGATTCCCATTGCACTTAACAGCAACCCGTTGGTATCGCCACTGGCACTGGTGCTGATCGGCGGGCTGATATCTTCCACTCTTCTGTCGCGCATTGTTACGCCAGTGGTGTACAAGCTCATTCCGCCCGCCGTGGAACTGAATCAGGAATGATGGTCGAGCCGGTCAGGATCCATCTTCCGGATTATTCACCCGGATGATAGGTCCTGACCGCTTTTTCAAGTACTTCCTTTTTGTCCATTGACATCCGCTTGGTCTGTTGGTTCAGGAAGAGCGGGATCTGGTCGTCGAAATGAGGACTCCCCTGCTTGGCTGAAGCGCCGTAGGTGTTGTTTGTTTCAATGATTGGCAATCCGATTTTCGGGAATCTTACCAGAGCCACGTAGGCATCTCCGCCTGTTACTTTTCTGATTCCTCCGTTGAATGGAACGCTCCATTCAGGTGCCAGCAGGTCGGGTAAACCGTGGGCGGGGAATTGTTTGTCGCCACGAACCAGTTTCTGCATCTCGCCCAGCGTCAGGTCTGTCTTTCCGAAATGCTTGACGAGGTGGGCTTTGATCTCGGCCAATACTTCCTCACATTCCGGGCGACCGATCTGAATGCCTTCTCTTCCGCGCATCCTTCGTGATACGAACTCATAGACCATCAGGAAAGCCCCGGCTCCCTTGCTGTCTGCCAGGCCTTTGTGATCCCATTGCTGCAGGTTGCGCAGGATGGTATCGTATGCGGGATAATCCTCCGGCTTCATCAGGAAGAGTGTGTCGATGCCGATCGGATAGTGGAGTTTTGAAGGTAGCTGCCGGTCGAATTTGATGGTCCTGAAACGGTCGAAATCGATCTTTCCGGTTGCAGGCATGAGTTCCAGGAAACGAATGCTCCGGTTGTTGTGATTGGTTTCCCAGCCATCAGCGGCGGGAAATGAAGCGGCTTTCAGGTTGTCTGCTTCTGCCGTGGCGTAGAAGGAAGAATGGTTGGTATTGAAGAGGAACCCGCTGGCGGGGTTCACATACTGGGGTAGTTCGTTGAACTTCCGGAAACTCGTCCACAATGTTTTGGAGGTATTGCCCGGAAGGGTCTTCGTCCAATCGTAGGCAGGTGACGGGTCGCGCACCGGCATCAGCGCGTTGTTGACATAGAAGATCGTGTCGTGCCGATCGGCGTACATGATGTTGAACATGGATAATCCCTGCATGGATACGGCCTGGTAGAACTGCGTGAAGTTTTTCGCCTTGTTCATGCGGTACCATTGTTCGAGGGCACGTATTTCCATATTCGCCCCCAATCGGATGGAGAAAACCCCCTGCTTATTCCGAAGGGTTGCTCCGTAACGGCTCCACAGCAGTTCACGTTTCACCGGGATGGGCACTCCTTTCACGCGCAGGTCCACCTTGCGGCGTTCCAGGTCCACCCATTGGCCATCGAAGCGATATTGGTTGGCGTTATCCGGATTCATCTCGAGTTGGAAGATATCTGATCGGTCACAGAGGTTGACGGTATGCGCCCATCCGAGGTTTTCATTGACGCCATGGAGGATGCAGGGTCCGCCTGCGAGTAGTCCACCGAGTGCATTCCATCCTTCCTCACTTTGGACATGCGC
>JBEEMB010000120.1:0-14669 GCA_041167815.1 Bacteroidota bacterium
CATGCGGCCAGTGCCTTCCTGCCCTGCCCTTATGAAAAGGCGGCCATCCTCACCATCGACGGGGTGGGCGAATGGTGTACGGCATCGATCGGACTGGGTGAAAAAGGGAATATCAAGATCCTGAAAGAAATGGAATTCCCCCATTCCGTAGGTCTCCTGTACAGTGCCTTTACCTATTATCTCGGATTCACGGTTAATTCCGGTGAATATAAATTGATGGGTCTTGCCCCCTATGGTGATCCCACGGCTAAACAAACGCATGATTTCGCCGATCTGATCAAGAAAGAGTTGGTCGATATCAAGGCGGACGGTTCCATCTGGCTCAACCAGAAATATTTCAACTACGCTACCGGTTTGAGGATGGTGCACGACGACAAGTGGGCTGCGCTCTTCGGTTTCCCACGTCGTGAGGGAGAAACAGACCTCGAACAGAAGCATTGTAATCTGGCCTTGGCCATCCAGATCGTGACGGAAGAAATCGTCATCAAGATGGCGGAGGAAGCCAAGCGCCTTACCGGTGCAGAATATCTCTGCATGGCGGGTGGCGTGGCCCTGAACTGTGTGGCCAATGGCAAACTGCTCCGTGCTGGTATTTTCAAAGATATTTACATCCAACCTGCATCAGGAGATGCCGGAGGGGCCCTCGGCGCCGCATTGGCAGCAAGCACCATGTATTTCGAAGAGCCGCGGATCATGAATCCGAGCGGAGGCGATACCATGGAAGGTTCCTATCTCGGCCCTGATTATTCCGACAAGGAGATCATGCTGATGAACCGGAAGGTCAAGGCGACCTATACCAAATACGACAATTTTGAAGATCTCAGCACCTTCGTGGCGGCTCGACTTGCGGAAGGCAATGTGGTCGGATGGCATCAGGGTCGTATGGAATTCGGACCGCGTGCCCTGGGCAGTCGTAGCATCCTCGGTGATGCCCGCAATCCGGAAATGCAGAAGAAACTGAATCTGAAGATCAAGTATCGCGAGGGTTTCAGGCCATTTGCCCCCTCCGTGCTGGCGCACAAGGCAGCTGATTATTTCGAGATCGAACACGACTCACCCTACATGCTCATCGTGGCACCGGTGAAGGAAGAACGCCGAAAAGCGTTGCCTGCAAACTACCACAATCTGTCGCTGTGGGACAGGTTGTACCACGAACGCAGCGATATCCAGTCGGTCACCCACCTTGATTTCTCCGCACGTATCCAGACGGTGCATCCCGAAACCAACCCCAGATATCACTCGCTGATCAGTGCCTTTGAACGTCAGACAGGTTACGGACTGGTGGTGAACACGAGCTTCAACGTCCGGGGTGAGCCCATCGTTTGTACACCGTACGACTCCTACCGTTGCTTCATGAGCACAGAGATGGATTACCTGGTTGTAGAAGATTTCGTCTACTGCAAAACAGAGCAGCCCGACTGGGAGAACCGCGAGAAATGGATGGTGAAATTCAAAATGGACTAACGGTCAAGTATAACCGAAATATTAATACATTAGACTGATATAAATATGAGCAGTACAAAAAAAATGAAGTCGGATCCCCGGCAGACGATCCTTGTGATCACCCTGGGTATGATTGTTGTATATCTGGCCTTTCAGGTGAAATGGGCGATCAACGTTGCGTTGATTGTGGGTATAGCAGGACTTTTATCTGACAAGCTGGCCGAGAAGATCGACTGGCTTTGGATGAAACTCACCTGGGTATTGAGCATGATCGTGCCTAATATCCTGCTGTCTGCGGTGTTCTATCTCTTCCTGACCCCGATCGCCATATTCTCAAGGATATTCGGTGAAAAGAACCCGTTGTCGGTCAAAAATATCACACCCAGTCTTTTCAAGGATCACGGCAAAGCCTTCGACAAGGCCTCGTTCGAGAAGCCTTGGTAAACGGTCACGCGTACACGAAAAATAAAGGGGCGGAAGTTTAACATCTTCCGCCCCTTTATTTTTATTTATATGCACCTGTGCTTAACATTACGAGTGTGCAAGCTTCGATGTTTTCGATACCTTGTGCGGCGGCGAGGGTCTGGAGCTCCGGGTTTTCTGTTCCCGGATTATATATGATGCGCCTGGGGGAGAGGGAGATGATCCATTCGAGCAAGGGGCGTTGATGCATCGGATTCATGTACAGCGTCACAGTGTCTATATCTTCACATTGAGGCGTACCGGTTTCAATGATCACATCTTCTATCTGTCCGTTTTTACGTCCTATTGCGACTACCCCTTGCCCGTGTTTCCGGAGCATGCGGATGGCCATATTGCTGTACCTGGAGGGTTCTTCAGAGGCACCCAATACCAATGTCTTATCTTTTGCCTTCATGGCGGCAAAGTTATTTCAAATTCCTCCTTTTCGGTTTCGGGCAAATTTGACAATTTCCTAATTTCCCGGGCATAAAAAAAGGGCTGCCATTTGGCAACCCTTTTCTCGGATGGTTGGTGTTGATTACTTATCCCACCACATGCGGGCATAGTTATGATCACTGCCACCCATGGCAGCTACAGCGTCTGTATAGTTTGCTTTATTCAGTGCTGCTTCGGTTGTTGGATAGCCCCAACGACGAGGAATACCGCGGGGATCCACTGCATCCGGTGCCGGAGACAGGGTTGGGAAGCCTGTACGGCGCCAGTCGTTCCATACTTCCCAGCTGTTCAGGTAACCATGTACCCATTTCTCGGTCATGATTTTCTTGTGACCATCGGCTGCCGTGTAAGCTACATCAGCAAGCGCGATGTAAGCAGCATATTTGGTGGCATCATATACACCATACTGCTCCCATGAAGCCTTGATGGCATTCTTGTAATGGGTTTCTGCCTGTGCATCTCCGCCAGCAATGTAACCCAGCTTGGCAGCTTCTGCGAGCGAGAACAGCACCTGGGCATAATTGTATATTGGCAGTGAAGAACCAGCACCACGGAAAGCAGTACCGATCCGGCTGAAGGCGGAGGGGATGTTCGTGGCTACGACGCGTCCGTAAGACAGTCCCTTAACCAGGTTGCCGGCGAGTACTTCTCCGAATACCGGTGCGCGCGGGTCATTTTTCGGAAGCATATAGTCGGTCAGCGTCTTGCTGATCGCATAGTCGTTCCGGTTGCCCACGGTGTAGTTGTTGTACCAGGGGTTGTAGTTGTTCGGATCGCTTCCGATGAACTTGTAGCTCATGTTCTGGCTGTTGGCGGTGATGACACCGTCTGCCACAGCGGCGGCGAACTCGGTTTTACCAAGGGCCGGATCCACTTTTGAGAGCCTGAGGGCCATCAGCATGCGGGTAGTGTTGGCAAAGCGCTTCCACTGGGCCATATCGCCACCGAGCATGACATCACCGGACACCGGAGTCTCCGTCAGGCTGATCTGCGTATTGGCTTCCTTCAGTTCCTTGAAGAGATCCGTGTAGATGGATTGTTGTGAATCATAGGCCGGTGAATAGGCCTCATTTCCTTTCAGCGCCTGCTTGTAAGGGATATTGCCCCATTTGTCGGTCATGTGCAGGAACAGATAAGCTTTGAGGATTCTTGCCACGGCGATCTGGTTGTTCTTGGAACCATTTGCGCCCTGGTCTGCAAACTTCGAACCGCTGTTGTTGTATTCGATGATCTTCTGAAGGTTGAAGAGGGGATCGACATACCAGCTGGTGAAGCTGAAGTTACGGACGTTGTACAGGGATGCGCCGGGGTATGGACCTTCCGCAAGATGCTGAACGTACAAGGAGGCATCACGGGAAGTAGCGCTATTGCCCAGAAACAGGTTTGAGAAGCTCTGCATGGAGTTGGTCAGCAGACCGCGGGTGGTCGGTTCCGCCAGGGCGATCGGAGAGACGTTCGTGTCTCCGAATTTGTCGCAGCCCATGGCCATGACGGCCAGGAACAGGATGTATGTGATTTTTTTCATGTATCGATCTTTTTAAAGATGAATTAGAAGGTGGCCCGGATATTGAAACCAACCTGACGGGTCTGGGAGAGCTGACCGCCTTCGCGATAGAACACCTCAAGTTCGGAAGGGTCAACACCATACTTCTTGGCATTGGCCCAGATCAACCAGGCGTTGCTCACGACCGCACCGATGTTCAGGCTTTTCACTCCACCCACTTTCTTGACGATGGCCTGGGGAATGGTGTAACCCAGACGCACTTCGCGCAGCTTCAGGTAAGAAGCATCCAGGAGGTGGTTCTTGGCATCCTTCTGGAAGGCGGTGTAGAAGTAAGAACGCGCAGCAATGTATCGGTTGTTGGGCGTGCCATTGGCGAAGACACCGGGAACGCGATAGCCACCATTGCCGGTGTTGCCACCTGCCAGGGTATATGCTCCGGGGAATTCCCTCCAGTCGTAACCTTTGTCGTTCACCCCAACGGTTTCCTCAGACAGACCGGCACCTACGTTGAAGTTGCGTGTCTCGGAGTAGAACATACCTCCGTTCTGGAAGTCCATGGAGAATGACAGATCGAAATCGTACAGGCGCATGGAGCTGTACATACCACCGGTCCACTTGGGCAGTACGTTGCCAATGACGTTGTTGATGGTATAGTCAGGCTGACCGGTTGAAAGGATGATGGTTTCACCCTTATCATTGGTCTTGAACTTACGACCTACATAAACACCCCATTCCTGGCCTACGCGATGCTCCAGACGTGTGTCGTAACGGTTGGTGGCATACAGATAAGTGTTCAGACCGGCGGCGAGTTCCTTCACCAGGTTGGAGTTCTTCGCCCAGTTGAGGGTCAGATCCCAGCTGAAGTTCTTCTTCTTGAGCACGGTACCGGAGAGTGACATTTCCACACCGCGGCTCTGGATGTTACCGGCGTTAACCTGTGCGGTGGAGAATCCACTCGAAGGAGATACGTCGAGACTCAGGATCTGGTCGGTATTGTTGTTCTGATACAATGATACATCGAAGGTGATGCGGTTGATGAACCGGAGTTCAGCACCTACCTCGTAGGCCTTGGTCAGTGCCGGGCGGATGTTACCGCTGCGGAACTGGTTGCCGATGCCCATGGAAGGATAGCTGCCGTACAAAGAGCCGGTCGTAATGGCCAGGTTGACCTGGTTGAAGCCAAGATCAGAACCAACGGAGGCGTAAGATCCACGGACTTTACCATAGGTCAGCACTTTGTTAACTGCAGTACCTTTCAGCAGCTCTGTGAAAATGAAGCTGGAGCTTACGGAAGGATAGAGGTAGGAGTTGTTATTGACAGGCAGTGCGGATGACCAGTCGTTCCGAAGAGTTCCTTCCAGGAATACGATGTTGTTGTAACCAACGCTTGCCTTTCCGTACACGCTGTTCACACGCTTGCGGGTGTAATCGCGGGTAACCGACGGACGGGCGATGGAAGCCGTGATGTCGAAGAAGTTCGGGGCGCTGAGACCACCGGCGGTAGCTGTGTTCAGACCATCGAAACGCTCCCAGCGGACGTTACCGCCCAGGAAACCGTCCACGGAGAAATCACCAAACTGATTCTTGTACATCAGGTTGGTTTCATAGTTCATCTCACGGTACTGGTCCATGTTGTAAGTGTAGCTGTCGAGGTTCAGGCCTCCGGAAGCTACGCGGTAGTCGTTCATGCCGTTACGCTGGCTCATGCGAACGTAAGACTGCAGATTCACATGCTTGTTGAACTTCACATTCAGGCCGACGTTACCGATCAGGCGGGATTGATTGTTCAGGCCGTAGTTTTCCTTAATGACGAAATACGGATTATCCCAGTACTGAGGGGTCTGGTATTCGGCAGGGTCTGACGTGCTGTTCGGGTCACCGATGTTCCATGAGTTCAGGCTTCCGTCGGCATTGCGATACTGCTGCATCTTTTTCATGTCGAGCTGACGCTGGAACCACTGGTTGAAGTTTTGCGTCACGTTCAGACCGTCCAGGCGATAACCTTCAGCAGGCTGGCCCTTGCGGTTGTCCTGAACGTAGGTGATATCGGTGGAAAAGGTCAGCAGGTTACCGATGTCATAAGAACCGTTCACACCGATCTGGTGCAGGTTTCTGGTGGCTTCGGGGATGGTGAGCGTACGGTTCTGGTTGTTGTAGCTCAATCGGAAGTTGTAAGCTTCTCCACCGCTGGTCAGCGCCACGCTGTTGTTGACGTTGCGGCCGGTCTGGAAGAAGTCACGTACGTTGTTCGGGAAGGGTGTCAGTTTCGACAGCTTGCCCCAATCATCTCCATCGTACCAGCTGTAGTAAGGACGATAGTCCTGACCTTTCATTTTAGGTCCCCAGCTTTCGTCGGCTCCATACTCCAGCATGCGCTGGCCGTTGAAAGATGCCCAGCTGGCGGGGTGGATGGCAGGATTGTACTTGAAGGTGTAAAAGCCTTCCGCATCATAGCTGGATCCGGCTGTAGAGGAAGCTGAAGTATAACCACCGGCGTAATCATTCTGATACGGTGGCAGGAGGGACATGCTTTCCAGTGTCACCCCGCTGTTCACATCCACGCTGGTGTAGCGCTTGCGTGAACCTTTTTTGGAGGTGATCACCACTACGCCGTTGGCGGCACGCTGACCGTACAATGCGGTGGCAGCGGGGCCTTTCAGTACGCTGAGGCTTTCCACGTTATCCATGATCACGGCCGACTGGTCGGTGATCGTTCCGTCTACCACGAAGATCGGGGCAACGGGACCGAGACCGGTCACACCGCGAATCAGGATGCTCGCGTTATCGTACGTTGAACTGGGCGAACCGACGAGCTGAACACCGGCAACCTTACCTGCCAGTGAGGAACTTACGTCGACTGACCGGGCAAAGGTCAGGTTCTCACCTTTCACTTCCTGAATGGAATAGCCCAGCGCTTTTTTCTCGCGCTTGATACCAAGGGCGGTTACAACCACCTCATCCAATGAGGATTCGGAGGCGAGCACGGCATTGACGCTGGCGCCACTGCCTACGCTTACTTCTGAAGTTTGCTGACCGGCGGAGCTGAAAACAAGGACTTCCCCGGCTGAAGCACCGATGGAAAATTTACCCTGTGCATCTGCGGTTGTGGTGCGTGTCGATCCTTTGACCGTCACGGTTGCAAAGGGGACCGCTTCCCCTTTGTCATTTTTGACCGTTCCCGTGATGGTGCGGACCTGGGCGATCGCCAGTCCACAGACAAGCACGAGCATGGTCGTCAGAGCCATGATTCTTCTCATGTGTGTGTTGGTTTATATGTGTAAAGGAATGGTTTGACAAGTGGGATATGGCAGGCAGGATACTTTGACTATGCAGAAGCCACATATCTATGTGTCATTCGTACATAGTCGTTAGTTCTTTAAAATTATGAAAATATTAACATTTTTATGCAAAAAATGGATAAATAAGGATTAACATCTGACGAATGGCATAAATGCCCCAAAAGGATTTCGCAAAATCTGAGCAATAAAAAAAGGCCGTCTCGGATGAGACGGCCTTTTTTATGAGATGTTTGGTGGAGATCAAACCAGCATCGTCACTGGATTTTCCATGTATTTCTTCAGGGTCTGGAGGAACGCGGCGCCTACTGCACCGTCTACGCTGCGGTGGTCGCAGCTCAGGGTGACCTTCATGACGTTGATGACACCGAAACCATCACCCTTGCGTACCACTTTTTCGCTGATGCGGCCAACGGCCAGGATGGCGCTGTCCGGCGGATTGATGATGGCCGTGAATTCGTCGATGTCCATCATCCCAAGGTTGGAGATGGTGAAGGTGTTACCGCTGAATTCGTTGGGTTGGATCTTTTTCTGACGGGCTTTGTCGTACAGTTCCTTGGCATCCGCTGCGATCTGTGACAGGGATTTCTGGTCGGCGAAACGTACGACCGGCACGATCAGTCCGTCGGGCAGTGCGATGGCGCTGCCGATATGCACATGACTGTAAGTGCGGATGAAATCGCCCATCCAGCTGCTGTTGACGGCGGGGTGTTTGCGCAGGGCCATGGCGGAAGCCTTGATGAGCATGTCCTGGAAGGAGATCTTCACCGGGCTCACTTCGTTCATCTGGGCGCGGGCAACCATGGCGTTGTCCATGGTGATCTCCATCGTGAGGAAGAAATGCGGTGCGCTGTACAGGCTCTCGCTCAGTCTGCGGGCAATGACCTTCCGCATCTGTGTATTGGGCGTATCAACGTATCCTTCCTGACCTGTGACCACGGCAGTTGGTACGGGGGCTGCTGCAGGGGCTGCAGCTACAGGAGCGGCTGTAGGAGCGGATGCGGCAGCGGGTACGAACCCGTCGACATCCCGGCGAACGATCCGGCCACCGTCACCGGAACCGGCGACTTTGCGGATGTCAATGCCTTTTTCCGCCGCGAGTTTGCGGGCGAGCGGGGATGCTTTCAATCGGCCGTTATCTTCTGAGGATGCAGCAGCTGCCGGAGCGGCGGCAGTGGCAGCCGCAGGTGCCGGGGCAGCTGCAGCAGGAGCCGCGGCAACAGGCGCAGCAGAAGCAGGGGCTGCAGGAGCATCCAGGGATGCGAGCAGACCGCTGATATCCGTTCCTTCCTTACCAATGATGGCGATGACGCTGTTGATTTTCGCCGCTTCACCCTCACGCACGCCAATGTGCAGCAGGGTTCCATCGGTGTAGCCCACCACTTCCATGGTAGCTTTATCGGTTTCGACATCGGCCAGGCTGTCGTCGCTCTTGACCTTGTCGCCTACTTTCTTATTCCATTGTACGATCTTCCCTTCCGTCATGGTATCGCTGAGCAATGGCATGCGGATAACGGTAACGCCCAGTTGCTCCGGCGTGACGGTCGGAACTGCGGCGGCAGGAGCAGGCGCTGCTGCTGCAGGGGCAGCGGGAGCAGAAACTGCAGGTGCAGCAGGTGCGCCGAGCAATCCGGAGATGTCTTCTCCTTCGCGTCCAATGATGGCGATGATCTCGTTCACCTTGGCGGCATTGCCTTCTTCCACCCCGATATAAAGCAGGGTGCCATCAGCATAGCCCACGACTTCCATCGTGGCCTTGTCGGTTTCGACGTCGGCGAGGTTATCGTCACTCTTTACCTTGTCGCCCACTTTCTTATTCCACTTGACGATCTTTCCTTCGGTCATCGTATCGCTGAGGAGTGGCATCCTTATGACTTCGGCCATGGCGGGAAGGGTATGTTTGGTTCGTTGAAATTGAATATTGAAGGCCGAAATTACGGCAAAAGCGCAAAACCTGAAAGACTTGTTCCATCATGAGGCGTTATGAAGGCAACATGAAAGTCAGGATCATTCCACGTCCAGTCCCAGCCGGTCGCGCAGTTCCTTCACCAGTGGATATTCGGTCACCATCAGCACATATTGCTCCTTCCGGTTCATCGGGCGTTCCACCGGCTCTTCGTTCGCGGCTGAAGTGTCGAGGATGACCTGGTAGGTGATGTATCGGTTGTTGAAGAATCGATGCAGGTGTTCGATCAATCCGCTGCGTTCCTGTTCGATGAAACGTTGTTGCAACACGGTTTCCGTGAAGATGTCGAAATTATTATCGCCCGTGATCACCCATCTCGCCATTTTGAGGTTACTGGCGGTGGTATGGCTTTTCTGCTCCGTGAGCATATCGATGTACGATTCCCAGGCCTGCTTTAACAGTGGCTCACTCAGGGACGTGCCGGTCGTCTGTTGATTGGATTGTGAACGGGCCTGCATCTCCTGCCGGATCTTTTGCAGGGTGCCCATGGCCGGTTTGGCAGCCGGCTTTTGTTCAGCCGGAGCGGGTGCCGGGGGATTGACGGTTTTTGTTGTCGACGGGATGGATGGCCTGGTTTCCGGAGCCGGGGCAGGCGGCGGGGTTGTTACGCCCGTCGGTTTCGGCGTTTCGATGATCAGCCGGGCACCGCTGCCTGTATTATTCGGGACCACAACGGTTGCTGAACCGTTCGGATCTTTTATTTCGATGGGTGCGATCTTCCTGAATCTGACAGGACGGATGGCGTCAACCGTTTTTTTTTGAACCATGCCCGCACCCTCGGAACTCCATTCCACCGCCTGCGACAGGTAGGTCAGCCGGATGAAGGCCATTTCTGTGTGCAGTTTCTTGTTCCGGGCCGGTTTGTATCCTTCAATGGCCGAACTCAGGATGTTGACGGCACCGATCAGCCAGGCCATCGGCGTGGCCGCGGCTACAGCGGCATAACGTTCCTTGAAACTGTCCACCACTTCCAGGAGTGAGATGCTGCGCGGATCCCGGCATACCAGGAGGTTCCGGAAGAAGCCCGCCAGTTCGTTCAGCAGCATCTCCCCGTCAAAGCCCCTTTTGTTGATCTCGTCGAGCAGGAGCAAAGATCCGGCGAGGTCCTGCTGACGCATGTGATCGATGAACCTGAAGAAATAATCCTCGTCTAGGATGTTCAGATGCTCGAGTGTATTCGTGTAGGTGAGCGATCCGCCGGTGAAACTTACAATTTTGTCCAGCGTGCTGAGGGCATCCCGCATACACCCCTCACTCTTCTGTGCGATCACCTGCAGGGCGGCCTTTTCCGCCGTGATATGCTCTTTTGTTACGATCTCTTCAAGATGCTCCACCGTGTCCGCATCGGTGATCCGTTTGAAATCGAAGATCTGACAGCGGGAGAGGATGGTGGGGAGGATCTTGTGTTTTTCCGTCGTCGCCAGGATGAAAATGGCATAGGGCGGGGGCTCTTCGAGCGTCTTCAGGAAGGCGTTGAAGGCCTGTTGCGACAGCATGTGCACCTCATCGATGATGTACACCTTGTACCTTCCGGCCTGTGGCATGAACCGCACCTGGTCGGTCAGTTCCCGGATATCATCCACGGAGTTGTTGCTCGCGGCGTCAAGTTCGTGAATGTTCAGTGATGCGCCCTGATTGAAGGAAACGCAGGAATTACAGGTATTGCAGGCTTCCCCGTCGGGCTGGCGGTTTTCGCAGTTGATGGTCTTGGCCAGGATCCGCGCACAGGTCGTTTTGCCGACACCCCGCGGTCCGCAGAACAGGAAGGCATGCGCCAGTTTCTGCTGCAGGATGGCATTCTTCAGGGTCGTGGTGATATGCGCCTGCCCGACCACCGTGGAGAAATTCTGCGGACGGTATTTTCGGGCGGAGACGATGAAATGATCCATGGGTGCAAATTACTGAATTCGACAGAACCATGTGCGGAACGACAGGCCGGGATCGCCATTCAGGGCTTCGGATTCCGTGGGAATTGACTATTTTCATGTCCCGCCGACAGAACGGCGAACACCCCCACCATGGCTGATCATATCCTCTCCCTCGACCAGGGTACCACCTCCTCCCGCGCCATCATCTTCGACCGGTCGGGTCGCATCGTATCCGTTGCTCAAAAGGAATTCACCCAGATCTTCCCTCAGCCGGGCTGGGTGGAGCATGATCCGATGGAGATCTGGAGCACACAGCTCGGCGTGGCCGCGGAATCCGTCCTCCGGGCGGGCCTGCGGACCAACGATATCGATGCCGTAGGCATTACCAACCAACGGGAGACCACCATCGTATGGGATCGGGAGACGGGCCAGCCGGTGTACAATGCCATCGTCTGGCAGGATCGCAGGACAGCAGGTTACTGCGATAAACTCCGGGCGCAGGGACTGGCGGACATGATCCGCGAGAAGACCGGACTGGTGATCGACGCTTATTTCTCGGGTACCAAGGTCAAATGGATCCTGGATAATGTGGCGGGCGCCCGCGCCCGTGCCGAGGCGGGCAAACTGGCCTTCGGGACGGTCGACAGCTGGCTGCTCTGGAACCTGACGGCCGGGAAGGTCCATGCGACGGATGTGTCGAACGCATCGCGGACGATGCTATATAATATATATCAAATGGATTGGGATGCTGATCTGCTGAAGCTCCTCGACATCCCGGCCTCCATGCTGCCTGAAGTGCGCGCCAGCAGCGGCATTTTCGGTCATACTGAGAAAATCCTCACCTCCCATGCCCTGCCGGTGGCGGGCATTGCCGGCGACCAGCAATCGGCCCTCTTCGGGCAGATGTGCACGGAGCCCGGGATGGTCAAGAATACCTACGGCACCGGGTGTTTCATGCTGATGAACACCGGCACGACGCCCGTACCTTCCACGCAGAACCTGCTCACCACCGTCGCCTGGCGCATCGGGGATGTCACCCACTACGCCCTCGAAGGCAGTGTGTTCATCGCCGGGGCGGTTGTACAATGGCTGCGCGACGGGTTGGGCATCATCCGCACCTCCGGCGAAGTGGAAGCCCTGGCCCGTACGGTGGATGGCAGCGACGGTGTGTACGTCGTGCCGGCCTTCGCCGGACTGGGGGCCCCGCACTGGAATGCGCATGCCCGTGGTACGATCGTCGGACTCACCCGGGGGAGCAACAAAGCGCATATCGCCCGGGCTGCCCTGGAGAGCATCGCCTTTCAGACACAGGAAGTGTTGCTGGCGATGGAGGCTGATTCGATGATCCCCATCCGCGAACTCCGGGTCGACGGTGGCGCCACGGCCAATGACCTGCTCATGCAGTTTCAATCGGATATCCTGGCGGTGGATGTGATCCGTCCGCAGGTGACTGAAACGACGGCCCAGGGTGCGGCTTATCTCGCGGGACTGGCCACGGGTTTCTGGTCCGGCACGGCCGAGATCGCCCGTCAATGGCAGCAGGAGAAAAAATTCTCTTCAACGATGGAAGCGGAAAAACGCATCAGCCTGCTGAATGGCTGGCACCGGGCTGTCAATGCGACCAAGGCCTGGGCCGATGCGGAAAAATAAATATGGAAAGTGAGGCTCGGTTAAAGGGTTCTATGGTCAACAGGATGCGGACGTCGTTGGAGGGTGCCTTGAGGAAGGAAAAGGTCTGGGACATCATCGTGATCGGCGGTGGTGCCACCGGCCTGGGCATCGCGGTGGATGCGGCTTCCAGGGGATACGACACCCTCTTGCTGGAACGCGATGATTTCGCCAAAGGCACTTCGAGCCGTAGTACCAAACTCGTGCACGGCGGGGTACGATACCTGGCCCAGGGAAATATAAAACTGGTGAAGGAAGCGCTGCGCGAACGGGGCATCCTGCTGCGCAATGCACCGCATATCACCCGGAAGCAGGCTTTTGTTGTGCCCGCTTATTCGTGGTGGGATAAATTCTTCTACGGGACGGGGCTCAGGATATACGACCTGCTGGCGGGCCGGCTCGGACTGGGCAAGACCAAACTGCTCAATCGAGATGAAGTCATGCTGCGGTTACCCGTGGCCGATCGGAAGGGGCTGGCCGGCGGCATCCTGTATTATGATGGTCAGTTTGATGATGCCCGACTGGCGGTCAACCTGGCGCAGACGGCCATGGAGCAGGGGGCCGTCGTGCTCAATCACCTGGGCGTTTCCGGACTCCTCAAGGAAGACGGCAAAGTATGCGGGGTGAGAGCGAAACATCCCGTCCATGGGATGGGATACGATCTCAGATCGAAGGTCGTGGTCAATGCCACGGGCGTGTTTGTGGATGATGTGATCCGGATGGATCAGGAAGGCGCACCCCAGCTGGTGGCGCCTTCGCAGGGGGTGCACATCGTCATCGATCGATCCTTTTATCCCTCCGATACGGCATTGATGATCCCGAAGACGGATGACGGACGGGTGTTGTTTGCAGTTCCCTGGCACGACAAGGTGGTCGTCGGTACGACAGACACCCCGGTGGATGAGATCCGGTCGGAACCGTTGCCTTTCCGGGAGGAGATAAGCTTTATCATCTATCATTTCAATAAATACATGCGCACGGAGGTGCGTGAGTCGGACATCCTGAGTGTTTTCACCGGGTTGCGTCCGCTGGTGCGTTCGTCCAATGCGGGGAGTACGTCGATGTTGTCCAGGGATCATACCATCGTGGTGTCTCCGTCGGGATTGGTGACCATCACCGGCGGGAAGTGGACAACCTATCGGAAGATGGCGAAGGATGCGGTGGACAATGCCGTCTTCATCGGGAAACTGGACAAGCGGCCTTGTGTCACCGACACGCTGCATATCCATGGATGGCAGGAACACATACATCCGGATGATCCCCTGCATCATTATGGGGCGGACGCCGCCGGCATCAGGAAGCTGGTGGAAGAGGACCCGACGCTGGGAGAACGGCTGCATCCCGATCATCCGTTCATCCGGGCGGAGGTCGTATGGGCCTGCCGGCATGAGCTGGCCCTGACGGTGGAGGATGTGCTTGCCCGCCGGTTGCGGCTGTTATTTCTGGATGCCCGTGCGGCGATGGAAGTGGCACCGCTGGTAGCAGACATCATGGAAAAAGAGCTGGGGCTGAGTTTCATCCCGATGGATTTCAATGCCGTGGCGGAGGGGTATCTGCCGTAATTTATGGAAGCTGTCGCGCTGCTCCGGGGGAACAGCCAACGGCATAGCGCAGCGAAAGAAGAGAAATAGAGACTTTGCGGAGATTGATGTCTTTACTGCTGAGAAACTTTGTGGAAATTCTTAGAAAGTGGATGTCCAGAATTCCAATTTCAAGATATTGGACAGGTCACAGGATAATTTTAATCTCGATTCATCGCGGGTATATATGATGCTGATGTGTATTGGTATTTATTTACACATCCATAACTGTATTATTGGAAATGATTATGATCAAGGCCGGACCTATCATTTTGTATGTTTCGGATATGGCATCTGAGCTTAGAATACCATGATCACTCCCATAAAATAAACGGTTTCCGCCTTCCGGCATTGATGCGCCATGTTTTATCATACATAATTTGCTACTTGTTAACTTACAAGCTTAATTTCAGGTTCAATTCATTA
>JBEEMB010000279.1:0-2561 GCA_041167815.1 Bacteroidota bacterium
ACAGAAGCTTCTGATTTTAGCCGAAGCAATCTGTAGCCCCCCTGAAATCTGGAATCCACCACTACCGCCCTCAGTCCATCATGATCCGCATCTGTAACACGAAAAGAATCCGGACGCAACATCAGCATATCTGCCCGGCACACATCCCCCCGGAATAATCGAATCAGGGATTTATCCCGGACAAGATCGTAGATACCAAGCAAACCCGCCGCCTCCTCGTTGACAGGCGCACGGTAAAGTCCGGCAGGTGATACATCCTGCACAATCTGTCCATCCTGAAGTACCACCACACGATCGGCCCAGGACATGATATCAGCTGCTTCATGCAGTACCATGACACAGGTCACCCGCAGATCTCTGCAAACCTCATCTAGCATCTCGCGCATCCGTTCCCGATGTGCCATGTCCAGATTCGAGAATGGCTCGTCCAGCAAAAGCAATCGAGGACCCGTGAGCAATGCCCTGGCAAGTGCGGTCCGCTGGCGTTCTCCGCCGGAAAGATCCATGGTCCACCTGCCAAGCAAATGCCGGATCCGGCAGATATCAAAGACCCGCTCTTGCCACGCATGCTCCACTTTCGACCAGGCATCAAGTTCGTCGAATACTCGATAATTTTTTCGGAGCTCAAAATGCTGACTGAGATAGGCAATCCCGGGATGCCCCGGCATCAGCCGTTCTTCTGGCCCACGGACCCGATCACCCATAAAAAACACCCGGCCTCCGTCGGCCTGCAACAGACCCGACATGATCCGCAGCAAGGTTGATTTCCCCGCTCCCGTCGAACCGGCAATCACCAGCCTTTCCCCTTCATCCACCACGCAGTTAACATGCTTCAGGACATCCCTGTCGCCCCTGATTTTATACAGATCTTGAATCTCAATCAGTCTTGTTGACATCCTGAAGCAGACATTTAAATAATAATAGGTGGTAAAGTTCGTTAAAATGAGACTTGTCCGGCGGAAACAGCCTGTGGATGATGCGAAATCAATTTGACCTACCCCCGATCATCCACAAAGAAGCTGACAAGAACTAATTTTGCGTCCAAACTACACAAACATGTTGAGCAGGATAATGATGCTTTGCGTTTTAATTCTTTCAGGCTGGCTGATGCCCGAAGGAATGGGGCAGTCGCGCATGGACAAGTTTATTGACTCCCTCATGGCCCGTATGACCCTGGAAGAAAAGTTAGGGCAACTAAATCTTCCGGTATCCGGCGATATGGTCACCGGAGAAACCGGTAGTTCTGACATAGGAAGAAAAGTACGGGAAGGCCGCGTAGGAGGCTTATTCAACATCAAAGGCATTGAAAAGATCCGGGCCATCCAGGAAGTGGCGGTAAAGGAAAGCAGATTGCGGATCCCCCTACTCTTTGGGATGGACGTGATCCATGGATATCAAACAGTTTTCCCCATCCCATTGGGTCTTACGGCTACTTGGGATATGGCATTGATAGAAAGAAGTGCCCGGATTGCAGCCATCGAAGCCACCGCCCAGGGGATCAACTGGAATTTCTCACCGATGTCGGACATCGCTCGTGATCCACGCTGGGGAAGGGTTTCTGAAGGTTGCGGCGAAGACCCTTATCTGGGATCTGCCGTCACCCGGGCCATCATCCGCGGATATCAGGGAAAAGATCTCTCCCAACCCAACACCATGATGGCCACGGTGAAACACTTTGCACTTTACGGCGCCTCCGAAGCCGGCAGAGACTACAATACCACCGACATGAGTCGGATTCGGATGTACAACGAATACTTCCCACCCTATAAAGCCGCTGTGGAAGAAGGCGTTGGCTGCGTCATGAGCTCCTTCAACGAGATTGATGGTGTACCCGCCACCGGTAATCGCTGGCTGCTCACAGATGTGTTGCGTCGGCAATGGAAGTTCAAGGGATTTGTTGTCTCAGATTACACATCTGTCAATGAGATGATAGATCATGGCGTTGGTGATCTGCAGGAAGTATCTGCCCGTTCATTGAATGCGGGGCTTGATATGGACATGGTGGGCGAAGGATTCCTGACCACCTTGAAGCAATCATTGAAAGAAAAAAAAGTGACGGAGGCGCGCATCAACGAAGCCTGCCGCAAAATCCTGGAGGCGAAATACAAACTCGGATTATTCGCTGATCCGTTCCGATACTGCAATGAACAGCGCGCTAAGTCAGAAGTCTTTACCCCAGCCCATCGAAAAGAGGCCCGTGATATCGCCGCACAAAGTTTCGTCCTGCTGAAAAACCAGGGGAATCTGCTGCCTTTGAAGAAAAAAGGCACGATTGCACTGGTAGGTCCACTGGCCGACAACCGGGAGAATATGACAGGTACCTGGAGCGTTGCCGCCGATCATGCCCAATCCATCTCCATACTCGACGGACTGAAAGCGGCGGCAGGTCAGGATTTGCGCATCCTCACCGCACGCGGATCTAACCTCGACTATGACAGCCTGTATGAAGCCCGCGCAGGGATGTTCGGTAAATCACTGAGAAGAGATTCCCGCCCGGCTGATGTACTGATTCGAGAGGCCTTGGGTGTTGCAAAACAGGCAGACGTAATCGTTGCCGCCCT
>JBEEMB010000290.1:0-2949 GCA_041167815.1 Bacteroidota bacterium
TTAAAAAATTGGATTTATTATCCTACTATTTAGATAGACTATTTACCTTTATTCAACTAAATTGACCAAAACATGAGCAACTTAAAATTCGAGACGCTGCAATTGCATGCGGGACAGGTGATTGATCCGACCACCAAATCCAGGGCGGTGCCCATTTATCAGACGAGTTCCTACGGGTTTGATGACGCAGCTGATGCGGCGGACCTTTTCGGACTGCGGAAATTCGGGAACATCTACACCCGGATCATGAACCCGACGACGGACGTTTTTGAAAAGCGTATAGCGGCGTTGGAAGGCGGTGTGGCGGCGTTGGCCACGGGTTCCGGACAGGCGGCTCAGTTCATCGCACTGAACAACATCCTGCAGGCTGGAGATAATTTCGTGTCCACTTCCTTCCTATATGGGGGCACGTTCAACCAGTTCAAGGTAGCCTTCAAGCGGCTGGGTATTGAAGCCCGTTTTGGCGAAGGCGACAATGTGGAGAGCTTCCGTGCGCTGATCGATGATAAAACGAAAGCGATTTATGTCGAGACGATCGGCAACCCCCGGTTGAACATTCCGGACTTTGAAGCGATCGCCGGGCTGGCGAAAGAATTTGATCTGCCCTTGATCGTAGACAACACGTTTGGTGCGGGCGGCTATCTGTTCCGTCCGCTGGAGCATGGCGCGAACATCGTGGTAGAATCCGCCACGAAGTGGATTGGCGGCCATGGCACATCCATCGGCGGCGTGATCGTAGACGGCGGTAACTATAACTGGGGTAACGGCAAATTCCCGCAGTTCACAGAGCCTTCCGAGGGCTATCACGGGCTGAAGTTCTGGGATATCTTCGGAGAGGGAAATCCGCTGGGGATGCCCAACATCGCATTCATCATCCGTGCAAGGGTGGAAGGGCTGCGTGATTTCGGACCGGCGATCAGTCCCTTTAACTCATTCATGTTGCTGCAAGGTCTGGAAACCCTGTCACTTCGTGTGGAGCGCCATGTCCAGAATACCCTCGCACTGGCACAATGGCTGGAGTCGCATCCTTCGGTTGAATTCGTGTGGTATCCGGGTCTGGAGAGCAGTCCTTATCATACCCTTGCAAAGAAGTACCTTCGCAACGGCTATGGCGGTGTGCTGCAATTCGGCATCAAGGGTGGAAAAGACAAGGCATCTGCCTTCATCAATGCCCTGAAACTGGCTTCACATCTCGCTAATGTAGGCGATGCGAAGACCCTGGTGATCCATCCGGCATCCACAACGCACGAGCAACTCTCTGAAGCTGAACAACTGGGAGCGGGTGTATTACCCAACCAGATCCGTGTGAGCGTGGGCATCGAACATATCGACGATATCCGTGCCGATTTTGAACAGGCCTTCCAACAGGTCCTGGGATAATCGGTACTTTTTGAATCTGACGGGAATATGCAAGCGAAGACATTCGAGCATGGCAGGCCATTCAACCTGGAGTCGGGGGCGATAATCCCCGGCTTCAGGCTGGCCTACACCACTGCGGGACAGCTGAATGAGGTGAAAGACAATGTGGTATGGATCTTCCATGCGCTGACGGGCAACAGCGATCCCTTCGAATGGTGGTCGGGCCTGGTGGGTGATGGAAAACTGATCGATCCGGCCAGGCATTTCATTGTCTGCGTCAACATGCCGGGCAGTTGCTATGGCAGCACCGGACCGTTGGATTACAACCCGCGGACAGGAGAACCCTGGTACCACGAGTTTCCATTCTTCACGCCGCGTGATATGGCCAGGGCCTACCACTATCTGCGCCTTCATCTCGGCATTGAACGCATCTGGCTGGGGATGGGCGGATCGATGGGCGGTCAGCAGTTGCTCGAATGGGCGACGGAGGAACCGCATCTGTTCGAAAAGGTCATCCCCATGGCGACGAATGCCTTTCATTCTGCCTGGGGAAAGGCTTTCAATGCATCTCAACGCATGTGCATCGAAGCGGATCCGACCTGGAAGGAACGTGATCCCCATGCCGGGATGGAAGGGATGAAAGTCGCCCGATCCATCGCCCTGCTCAGCTATCGTCATTACCGGACCTATGCCGACACGCAGCAGGACGATCCGGAGCGCCTCGAACATTACCGCGCAGAATCCTATCAACGTTATCAGGGAGAGAAACTCGCCGCGCGATTCAATGCCTTCAGCTACCATGCGCTCACGAAGGGCATGGATGCCCATCATCTGGGACGTTCACGGGGAAGCATACACGAAGCGTTGGGGTCGATCCGCGCCAAAACACTGGTGATCGGCATTGATACGGATGTGCTCTATCCGCCGGAGGAACAGGAATACATCGCGCGACAGATTTCAGGCGGTCAGTTCGCGCTGCTCAAATCAAACTATGGGCATGATGCGTTTCTGGTGGAGTATGAGAAGCTGGAGGAGATTATCAGGCCGTTTTTGTCGGAGTAAACCAACCATAGAAGTCTTTCATCCATATTGGTTGAAGTTCTTAACTGATCACTTCACATTGTTTCGCTCATAATACGGAATGGTATCATTCGATACCTCCTCTTTCTGCTGCCAATACGCCATCGTCACCACCCTGCCTTCGGGGCTTCTCAGCGACCGCCCATAAATCGCATTGATGGCATTGAAAGTCACGTCCGTAACACCAACGGTGAACGTCGCCGGCGGTGGCGGCGGAGCGGCAGGCGCCTCCTCCCCTTCTGCAAGTTTTGGGGCCGGCACGGCCTTCGGCGGCGGAGAGGGCACCACCACCACGGTGTAGCCATTGCCGTCGAGTATGTATTTCAAAAAATCCACCCGTTCAGGTGACACGTTCCGTTCCACGACAGCACAGCGTCGACCGTCGAGTTCTTCGAAAGGATGATTCTGATTGATGGCCATGGGCTGAATATTGTATGGTTCACCGGAACACCGGAAATAATGATCAAGGAATCAAAGCACTGATATCACGATATATCCAGGGCAGCACAC
>JBEEMB010000295.1:0-11592 GCA_041167815.1 Bacteroidota bacterium
TCGAATCAGGATTCTACGCAACAATGCGTCTGAAGTGCTTTCAAAAAGATTGAACAAAGGCTTGGGGTAGACGCCTGTGACAAAAATAATGACCAGGATGACCGTGAGGGCTATCACGACAGGAAGTCCTGTCTCACCAAAGTTGGCCGTAACGGCATTGGTCGAACCGAACATCACCCGCTTGATCATATTCAGGGTATAGACTGCGGAAAGGATGATACCAAGTCCAGCAACCGCAGTGTACCAAATATTGAATTTAAATAGACCGGCGAACATCAGGAATTCACCCACAAAAGCATTCGTCAGGGGCAATGCCACATTGGCGAATGCCACCACCAAAAACAGAATTGCCAGGGTTGGAGCCTTGCTGGCCAATCCACCAAGTTCAGAGATCTTACGGGTCCCCAGCTTACGTTCGATCAGCGCAACAACGATCCACATGCCGAGGATGTTGATGCCGTGACTGAACATTTGGATGGTGGCACCCTGCCATGCTTCCATACTCCTCGTGAAGATGGCCGCAGACATCAATCCAATATGTGCAATGGAAGAATAGGCCACCAACCGCTTGAGATCATCCTGAACCATGGCCAGACAGGATGCGTAAACGATACCGACCACGGAAAGACCAATGACGATATTATCATATTGTTTGAGTGCTGCCGGGAATAGTGGGAGCAACCAGCGCATCATGGCGAAAACACCCATCTTCACCATCACCGCACTCAACACCATGGTCACCGCAGTATCAGATTGCTCGTAGGCGTCGGGCTGCCAGGTATGAAAAGGGAAGATAGGCATCTTGATGGCGAAGGCCAGGAAGAACATCCAGAAAAGCCAACCCTGCTCATCGGCACTCAACGGCGCCTGATAAAATGCAGACAGGGAGAATGACTGCTCTGGTGTTTTAAGATACACATATAATATGCCGATCAGCAACAACAAGGATCCCACGAATGTGTAAATGAAAAACTTGAAGGCCGCCTGAATCCTGCGTTCCCCACCCCACATGGAGGCCAGAAAATATACCGGAATGAGGGCAAGTTCCCAGAAAAAGTAAAAAGTCAGCGCATCAGTCGCTAGAAAGACGCCCATCAAACCGGCCTGAGCCATCAGCATCAGTCCATAAAAAGCGTTCTGCCGCGGCCTGGATGCGTCGGTTGTGGAAATAAATATAAGCGGAAAAGAGATGGCGGTCAGCAGACAAAGCATCCACGAAATACCATCGAGGCTAAGCGTAAAACTGCTGCCCAGCGATGGCAACCAGATATAACTCACCTGTGTCAACAGGTAATTCGAGGAACCTCTGAAAAACAGGCTTGCGACCGTTAATCCAAGGGTAAGCATGGAAGAAACAACGGCCCACTGCCTCACTTGCTGCTCTTTCTTCAACAGGAAGGAGACCACCGCACCCAACAGGGGCAACCAGATCATGAGGGCGGGAAAATTATCTATCGCAGAAAACATATGTCTCTTTTATTGGAGGTTCCAAAACAACTGCAGGACAAAGAACAGGATCAGGAAAATCACCATGATGAGGATATATGAACCGACCTGTCCGCTTTGAATCAGTCTGAGTTGACGACTGCCATACTGAACAGCCTTACCGACACCATTCACAACACCATCTATGACCTGACGTTCTACACGAAGGTTCATGAATGCAGATATTGATTTCAATGGCTTTGAAATGATGGTATCATATAATTCATCGACATACCATTTGTTTTCGAGGAACTTGGCCACACCAGTCGATGTGACCTCTTCGCTGCGTGTGTATTTACTGTATTTCTTCCAGGCGAAGGTGATCACACCGATGATCAGCACAAGCACACCACCCATCAACATCAACTCCGTGGAGTGGCTGAGATGATGGCCTCCGTCTGCGGGCCCGTCTATCCCCTCCAAAACCGGAGCGAGGAACGCCTGAAGTCTGTGTGCATCATGCAAAAGGACTTCCGGGATGCCCACCCAACCACCTGCCACGGAAAGAATGGCGAGGATGATCAATGGAATGGTCATGGCAGACGGACTCTCATGCAAGTGCGAAGCTTGTGCTTCCGTTCCACGGAATTGACCCCGGAACGCCATCGCGTATAATCTGAACATATAGAACGATGTCATCAGCGCACCGGCCACTCCAAGCACATAATATACCGGGTTTTTTAAAAGTGCCGCCGTCAGGATTTCATCTTTGGAGAAGAAGCCGGAGAAGGGAGGAATTCCGGCGATCGCCAGACATGCAATCAGAAATGTGATGTGGGTGATCGGCATTTTCTTGCTAAGACCGCCCATGTTTCTCAAATCCTGCTCATGGTGTAATCCGTGAATGACACTACCTGCGCCAAGGAACAGCAGGGCTTTGAAGAATGCATGCGTCATTACATGGAAAATCGCACCGGTGTAAGCTCCTACGCCCAAAGCGAGGAACATGTATCCAAGCTGACTGACTGTGGAATAGGCCAGGACTTTTTTAATATCATTTTGTCGCAGTGCGATGGTAGCGGCCAACAAAGCAGTTGCCAGTCCAATGATGGCGATCACGGATTGGGTAACCGGTGCCAGATCGAACAACACATGACTTCGGGTGATCATATAAATACCGGCAGTCACCATTGTAGCCGCATGGATCAAAGCTGACACAGGCGTAGGACCCGCCATAGCATCAGGCAGCCAGGTAAACAGCGGAATTTGTGCCGATTTACCGGTCGCACCTACAAACAACAACATCGTAATGCCAGTTAATACTGCGGCAGTGGCCTCAGGTGCTTTGTCGAACACCTGCGCGAAATCCGTGGTGCCAAAACGCATCATCATCCAGAAAACCGCAAGCAAAAATCCAAGATCACCGATGCGATTCATCACAAATGCCTTTTTCGCCGCATCATTATACGCCTCGTTGCCAAACCAGAAACCAATCAAAAGATAGGAACACAATCCGACACCTTCCCAACCAATGAACATGATCACATAATTGGAACCGAGCACCAGCAGGAGCATCGAGAAAACGAAAAGATTGAGATAGGCGAAGTAACGGGCGAAATGCGAAGGCTTCTCCTCTTGCATGTAAGCCGTGGAATAGAGATGGATCAGGGTTCCGACGCCGGTTATAATCAACAAAAAGAGGGCAGAGAGCTGGTCGACCTGGAAGGAAAAAGGGATGTCAACCTTCCCGACCTTGATGAAGTCAAACAACTTTATAACCTGCGATTGGAAACCATCGGCGCCTACCTCACGGAAGATGAGCAGGCTCATCACAAAAGAGGCCAGCACAGAGCCCACGGCGATGACCGATACCAGCGTGCGGGACAGCAGGTTCCTGCCGAGTCCGTTCAGCAGGAAACCTGCCAACGGAAAAAGGGGGACCAGATAGATCAGTTTGCTCATATTCAGTTCAGTTATACCTGAGGTATCGGAGGATCAATGTTTCAGTCGGTTCAGGAAATTAATATCCACAGAATGTATGTTGCGATACATCATTACAATGATGGCCAGACCAACAGTCACTTCAGCAGCAGCCACCACCATGATGAAAAATACAAACAACTGTGCTTCGATGCCTGCTGTAGTGGCCGGATCAGATGCCAGGGCCGTAACATGATGCATCTTTGAGAAGGCGACCAACAACAGGTTTACGGCATTAAGCATCAGCTCGATGCACATAAATACAATGATGGCATTGCGCCGCGTGAGCACCCCTGCAATCCCGATGCTGAAAAGAATCAGAGAAAGGAAGATGTAATAGTTAACTGGCATGGCTTTTATTTATTTCTGAAATCCGGAGAAATCTCACCCGAATCATTGTTGACTTATTTTATCGAAAAGATGCTTAGACAGGTCAGATCAGTTTTTTAATCAATCTTTCTTTCCAATCAATACCGCACCCACCATGGCACTCAGGAACAGCACACTGCTGATTTCAAAAGGCACCACGTAATCCGTAAACAATACGGCACCCAGTTGTTTCACCAGACCTATTGTGCCTTCAGGGCCTTCAAGCGTCCGGGCGCGAACCTCAGAATCCCGCAACGCGGCAATCAACACCAGCAACAACGAACCACTGCCGATCGTGCCGGCCATCTTCATCCATTTGCTCTTCTGGGGTTCCGTATCCGCATTCATATTCATCAACATGATGACGAACAGAAACAGCACCATGATCGCACCTGCGTAAACGATCATGTTCACGATCGCCAGGAACTGGGCGTTCATCAGGATGTAATGACCAGAGATGGCAAAGAAAACAAGGATCAGCCACAACACACTGTGGACGGGGTTCCGGCTCGTGACCATCATCAACGCACTCAAAATAGATAGTGCGGAGAGGAACCAAAAAAGTATTTCAGATATGCTCATGACTTGCGTTATGCGGTGAGGGTCTTGCTGGCTTTTTGCTTTCTGTCTTCAATCAATCCCTTTGCCCGGGCAAAATCTTCCGGAGCATCAACAGGATCAGGTATCAACAGATCGGGCTTCCCGTAAATGAAACTCTTGCGGGAGAAATTAGCCGGAGCAAAAGTTTCAGAAAGATAAATCGCATCCTTCGGACATGCTTCTTCGCACAATCCGCAGAAAATGCAGCGAAGCATGTTGATTTCGTAGCGTGCGGCGTACTTCTCTTCACGATAGAGATGCTCCTCCCCATTCTTGCGTTCGGCAGCTTCCATAGTGATGGCTTCTGCAGGACAAGCCACAGCACAGAGGCCACAGGCTGTGCAACGTTCGCGTCCTTCTTCATCACGATTCAAAACATGAAGGCCACGGAAAACGGAACTGAACGGACGTTTCTGTTCAGGATATTGGATGGTGGCCTTTTTCTTGAAAATGTGCTTAAAGGTGATGACCATACCCATCAGGATGTTCGGCAAATATAGCCGCTCCATGAAATTGAGGGGTTTGGGCTCGAGCACCTTCACTCGGTTCGTCAGCGGTTGCATCTCTTTTATATTTATCCCCGATCTACAGGTTTTACACAGAATGAAAATAAACTAACAAAGGTCTACTCACTTGTTCAGCCACAGGGTGATGACGCCAGTGATCAGCATGTTGGCCAATGCCAGCGGAATCATCTTGCGCCAGCCGAGATCCATCAGTTGGTCGTAACGGAAACGCGGGATGGTCCAACGCACCCACATGAACAGGAACAGGAAGAAAACAATCTTCGCCAACAGCATCAGGATCCCAAGGATGGCGACAACGTTGTTCCCCCATGCGGCAGATAAGCTGGTTTCATTGACGAATGGAATATCGTACCCTCCGAAATAAAGCGTAGCCATCACCGCAGACGACACAATCATATTGATGTACTCAGAAAACAGAAAGAAACCGAGCTTCAACGAAGAATACTCCTGATGGTATCCCATGTTCAATTCGCTTTCAGCTTCTGGCAGGTCAAAAGGCGTACGGTTACACTCAGCAAACACACAAACCAGAAAGATCAGGAAACCCAAGGGCTGTGTAAATACATTCCACCCTAAGAATCCACCAAGACCACCGCCCATCTGCTGGGTCACGATCTCCCCAAGGTTCATTGTGCCGGTTACAAACAGCAAGGCTATAATGCTGAGGCCCATGGCCAACTCATAGGAGATGACCTGGGAAGCACCGCGTATGGCGGCCAGCAACGAAAACTTATTGTTGGATGCCCAACCTCCGATCATCATGCCGAAGACACCGATACTCACCACTGCAAAAACATATAAAATGCCGATATCCGGTTTTGCAATTGTCAGACTGACAGTGCGGTCGAAGATCTCAAGTTGACTACCCCATGGTACTACTGCGCTGGTTATCAGCGCGGTAAACATGGCAATGAAAGGCCCCAGTATGAATAGAATACGGTTGGAAGCCAAAGGAATGAGCTCCTCTTTGAAGAGAAGCTTGATCCCATCCGCCAGCGGTTGAAGCAGTCCAAACGGACCCGCCCGGTTGGGACCGTAACGGTCCTGCATGATGCCTGCAACCTTGCGTTCTGCAAAGGTTGTATACAATGCAATACCCAGCAATGCGAGCACAACAATCACAATAATGGAGAATTTCTCCAGGATCAGAGATATATCGGTTGAAAGGAATTCCATGCGAAGTAGTTTTATGCCTTCTGGTCAATATTGAAAGTGTCAGAAGTGGCCGGACCCTGGATTTCACTCAACGCGATGCCCGGACGATTAACCTCACTCACGCTGTGAATGTCCATCAACAGTTTCGGAGCCCGACCGCCATGCACAGCGGAGAAGGTTTCTTTCGGCTTGTTCATTCCCTCGTAATGCCCCTGGGAGATTACGGAGTGTCTGTCCACCTTTGTTGGTCCCTCGATCACCCAGTCACTCACATGTTTTTTCTCAAAACGGCAGGTGTTGCAGATCCAATCCTCCACCTCACCCCACTGGTCCTTGCGACCGGTCACGCGCAACACTTCATCACCCCGCTGCCAGAGTGTCACCTTACCTTTGCAGGTCGGGCAGTCGCGGTGTGCCTCCACAGGCTTGGTGAACCAAACGCGGTTCTTGAAGCGGAATGTCTTGTCTGTCAACGCGCCAACGGGACAAACATCGATCACATTTCCGATGAATTCGTTATCCAGCGATTTTTCTATATGTGTGGCGATCTCCGCATGGTCGCCTCGGCTCAGCACGCCATGCACCCGCTTCCCTGTGACCTGATCTGCGACAAACACGCAGCGGTAACAAAGGATGCAACGGGTCATATGCAACTGGATGTATTGTCCCAGATCATGCTTTTCGAAGGTCCTGCGCTTGAACTCATACCGGGTTCCTTCTTTGCCATGATTATAGCTGAGGTCCTGAAGATGGCACTCTCCAGCCTGATCGCAGACGGGACAATCCAGCGGATGATTGAGCAACAGAAATTCCACAACACCATTCCGGGCATCTGTCACTTTAGGACTGGTGATATTCTTTACTTCCATGCCATCCATCACACCCGTCCTGCAACTTGCCACCAGCTTGGGCATCGGACGAGGATCCGCCTCACTGCCTTTGCTGACTTCCACCAGGCAGGTACGGCACTTTCCACCGCTGCCTTTCAGCTTTGTGTAATAGCACATCGCAGGTGGAGCCACTTCTCCACCGATCTGACGGGCTGCCTGCAGGATCGTCGTTCCCTGAGGTACCTCGATGGTGATGTTGTCGATGGTGACTTTCAGCATCTTTATTTCGTCTGCCATATCCTTGTACTTTACCAGACTATCCCCGTGGGAATGAGTCCGGATCGTGTGTTCAAACCGTTGTTAGTGCGTCTGCATAATGGGCCAATCCGAAGTTGCGTTGCTGGCTCTCTTCCGGATGTTTTACATGCCATTCGAATTCGTCACGGAAATGCCTGATGGCAGCAGCTACCGGCCATGCAGCGGCATCCCCCAGCGGACAGATGGTATTGCCTTCGATCCTGCGCTGGATGTCCCAAAGCAAGTCGATATCACTCAATTGTCCTTTTCCGTATTCGATCTTATGCAGGATCTTCTCCATCCAGCCTGTGCCCTCACGGCAGGGTGAACATTGTCCGCAACTTTCATGGCGATAGAAACGCGCCAGGGAAAGTGTGTGACGAACCACGCACTGGTCTTCATCCAGTACGATGAATCCACCCGATCCCATCATGGAACCCGTGGCAAATCCGCCATCCGACAAGCCTTCATAATGCATCATCCGTGTCTCCCCCTTGGCGGTCTTCAACAACAGATTAGCCGGCAGGATGGGAACAGAGGATCCTCCTGGGATGCACGCCTTCAGACGTTTTCCGTTGGCGATGCCTCCGCAGTATTCATCACTGAAGATGAATTCCTCCACAGAGATGTTCATGTCAATTTCAAAAACACCGGGATTGTTGATGTTGCCACATGCGGATATGAGCTTAGTCCCGGTAGAACGACCAACACCGATGTTGGCATATTCCTCCCCACCGTTATTCAGGATAGGCACCACGGCCGCCAGCGTCTCCACGTTATTGACCACCGTCGGACAGTCCCACAATCCTTTGACCGCCGGGAATGGAGGCTTGATGCGTGGATTGCCGCGTTTGCCTTCCAGACTTTCGATCAACGCGGTCTCTTCTCCGCAGATATAAGCACCGGCGCCACGCTGCACATAAATCTGACAATCGAAGCCGGTTCCCAGGATGTTTTTTCCCAGCCAACCATTGGCATTGGCCTCCGCAATGGCCTGTTCGAGGATATCCACGATCCAGGCATATTCCCCACGGATATATATATATGTACGGTTGCTGCCCAATGCCCAGGAGGCGGCGATCAACCCCTCAATCAGCAGGTGAGGAATGAACTCCATGAGGTACCTGTCCTTGAAGGTGCCAGGCTCACTCTCATCCGCGTTGCATACGAGATAGCGGGGGACTCCTTCAGGCTTGGCGAGGAAACTCCATTTCATCCCCGTAGGAAAACCTGCACCGCCGCGACCGCGCAGTCCGCTTTTCTTGACTTCCTCGACAACGTCAGCCGGCGCCATCTTAAAAGCCTTCTCCACAGCGGCGTATCCACCTTCGCGACGATAGACTTCATAACTCCGGATACCCGGGATATGCGCTTTTTCAAGTAGTAGTTTCCTTCCCATTGCTGTTTACCTTGGTTGGGCTTCACAGGCTTCAGATCGTGTTGGATCAGAAGACCATGGAAACCTATGATTGATTATGGCTCAAGCCACGGACTGTCGACATTCTTCAATGATGGCATCCACCTTCTCAGGGGTGAGATGCTCACGATAATGCTTACCCAGCTGCATCATCGGCGCGTAACCGCAGGCACCCAGGCATTCCACCGTCTTCAGGGTGAACAACCCATCCGCCGTGGTTTCGCCCACACCAATGCCCAGTTTACCTCGGATGTATGCAATGATGTCATCGCTTCCACGGAGCATGCAGGGACCTGTCTGACAAACTTCAAACACATGACGACCAACAGGCTCTGTATTGAACATGCTGTAGAAAGTGGCCACTTCATACACCTCGATAGGCTCAAGCTGCAACAGGGAGGCGACATAATCCATCGTCTCAGCACTCAGCCAACCGCCAAAATCCTCCTGGGCCATATGCAGCACCGGAATCAAGGCACTCTTCTGCTTTCCTTCCGGGTATCTGTCGATGATCTGTCTGACTTCTGCCAAACGTGTATCTGAGAATTGCGTCATAATCTTTTGTTTATCCCGGTTTAGATCACGCATCCATTTCACCTGCGATCAGGTTGAGGGAACTCATCGTGATGACTGCGTCACTCAACATGCTGCCCCTAACGATCTCCTCATATGCCTGATAATAAATAAAACAGGGGCGACGGAAATGTAACCTGTAAGGAGAACGTCCGCCATCGCTGATCAGATAATACCCCAGTTCACCGTTGCCGCCCTCTACCGCCTGGTAAACTTCAGCCGGTGGAATATCTGTCTCGCCCATCACGATTTTGAAGTGCCAGATCAAGGCTTCCATCTTGGTGTACACATCATCCTTGGCAGGGAGGTAATATTCTGGTACATCTGCATGATATACATCGGCCTCTGCCCCCTTGAATGACTGTATCTTTTGATAGGCCTGCTCGATGATGGACAATGATTGCCAGATTTCTTCCGTACGAACCATGAAGCGGTCGTGGTTGTCGCCGGTAGTACCTACGGGAATCTGGAAATTGAAATCCTCATAGCTGGAATAAGGCTCATGCACGCGCACATCATAATCCACCCCCGTTGCACGGAGATTGGGTCCCGTGAAACCATAATTCAGCGCCCGCTCTGCAGAAATGGCACCGGTACCACGTGTACGCTCGTAAAAAATGCGGTTACGTACGAGCAGGGCTTCCAATTCCCGCTGAGCCTTAGGATATTCTTTCAGGAATTTTTCAAGTTTCTCCCAAACGGCGGCTGAGAAGTTCCGCTCAAAACCGCCAACACGGCCCATGTTTGTGGTTAGGCGCGCTCCGCAGATCTCCTCGTAGATTTCATAAACGAGTTCGCGGTATTGCATGACATAAAGGAATCCTGTGAATGCCCCGGCGTCAACACCAACAATAGACGTGCAGATGAGGTGGTCTGTGATACGGGCCAGCTCCATGACGATCACCCGGAGGTAATCAACCCGCTTCGGGGTTTTAACGCCCAGCATCTTCTCGACAGTGAGATGCCATCCCATGTTGTTGATGGGTGCTGAGCAATAGTTCAACCGATCGGTCAATGTCGTGATCTGATAGAGCGGACGTCTTTCTGCGATCTTTTCAAATGCACGGTGGATATATCCGACCGTGGCCTCTGCCTTTACGATACGCTCACCATCCAACTCCAGGATGTTTTGGAAGACACCATGGGTGGCGGGGTGGGTCGGGCCGAGATTCAGGGTAGTCGTCGTTTTTCCGATCGACCCTTCCGGCAGCTTGATGTTATTGTGATCCGACATATTGATTCCTGGTTGACGTTCTGGACTTTAAATTGATGGATGCAGCACAAACACTCAGCCTCTGCCGAACATTTCGTCATCCTTGTCGATGCGGGTCTGGTCTTCCAGCGGAAACTCCTTCCTAAGTGGGAAGTAATCCATCTCATCCACATTCAGTACCCGCTTAAGATTGGGGTGACCCACGAAATTGACACCGAAGAAATCATAGGTCTCACGCTCCATCCAATTGGCGGATGAGAAAAGTCCGGAAGCCGTGTACACATCGGGCTGGTCGACCGGAGCATATACTTTGAATCTGATCCGATGGTTTTCCACCAGATTGTGGAGATGGTACACCACACAAAGCTCTTCACCTGCGCGATCCGGATAATGGACTGCCGTGACGTCTGTCAGGAACCTGTAAGCAAGATCCGACTCATCAAACAGGAAATTAAGCACCTTCAGGTTTAATTCACGGGGTGCTGAGAAGGTGAGCATTCCGTAAGGTGCTTCCCATCCCGTCAGGACATCCCCGAATTTTTCGGTCAGCCTGGATTGTACGATATCGTTGGTCAGTGGCATCTGTTGTGTATTTGACGGTCCTCCCGACAGTTTACGATCGAATTATTCAATGCCGTAAGAGTCCATCAGCGACTTGTACTGAGGACTGTTGCGACGGCGAAGCGGTTCGTTATGGATCAGATCCTGTATTCTGAGTACGCCGTCGATGATGGCCTCCGGGCGAGGAGGGCATCCCGGCACATAAACATCCACCGGAACTACCTGGTCGATGCCCTGCAACACAGAATATGAATCGAAAATACCTCCACTCGATGCGCAGGCACCAACGGCGATCACCCAGCGGGGTTCTGCCATTTGGAGATATACCTGTCGCACAACAGGCCCCATCTTCTTGGCAATGGTACCCATCACCATCAACAGGTCGCATTGACGGGGAGTGAAACCCAGGCGCTCTGCCCCGAACCTGCCCAGATCGTAGGTGGAAGCCATGGTAGCCATGAACTCGATCCCACAACAACTCGTGGCAAAGGGAAGTGGCCAGATGGAATTTTTGCGGGCGAGACCCACCACTTTGTCAAAGGAGGTGGCAAAAAAGCCCTCTCCCATATGACCTTCCGGCATGGAAGCCTGATTGATGCCCCAGTCTGCGGTGCTTTTGGTGTTGATATTGAATCTGACAGGACG
>JBEEMB010000303.1:0-3049 GCA_041167815.1 Bacteroidota bacterium
GAAGGCAAAACAGCCAGATCCTTCGGAGGCCTCAGGATGACAGAAAAATGTGAGAGGCTTGTCATCCTGAGGCCTCCGAAGGATCTGGCTGTTCTGATTTGATAGGTATCATCAGTCAATAAAAATCATACCCGCTGCATTGTCATCGCCAATGTACATGCACCAAAGATGTCTACTTCTTTGCAGAGCAGATATCCGTTTACCCCACCGGCTCTAGCTTCGCTGTGAAATGCCGCAACAGCGGGGCCTCCTCCAGAATACGCATCCCTTTGATCTGCTCTTTTTGAGCGAATGTTTCAATGATCACCTCCGCTACATAGTCAATATGACTCTGAGTATAGACCCTCCGGGGGATGGCCAGTCGAACGAGTTCAAGCGTGGCAGGCACCAGGCTGCCGTCTTCGGCGTATTTTCCAAACATCAAGGATCCGATCTCTACAGTACGGATGCCTCCCTGCAGATACAACGCACAAACCAACGCTTGTCCGGGATATTGTTCGACCGGTATATGTGGGAGAAAAGCCTTCGCATCCAGATAAACCGCATGCCCTCCGGCCGGTTGCATGACCGGTACACCCGCTTCCATGAGCTTTTGTGTCAGGTATTCGGTCGTGCGCGTCCGATAACGCAAATACGGTTCTTCCATCACCTCGTTCAACCCGATGGCGATGGCCTCCAGGTCTCGTCCGGCCAGCCCCCCATAGGTTGGAAAGCCTTCGGTGATGATCAACAGGTTCCGGCATTGCTGTGCAAGCGCTTCGTCATGCATGGCCAGAAAACCCCCGATATTCGCAAAGGCATCCTTCTTTGCACTCATGGTGCATCCGTCTGCATAAGAGAACATCTCACGGACGATCTCCGGTACCGGAATATCCGAATAGCCATCCTCCCTCATTTTGATGAACCATGCGTTCTCCGCAAACCGGCAGGCATCAATGTATAAAGGAATGCCGTGCCGTTGACAGATTTCCCGCGTGGCCCTGATATTGCCCATGCTCACAGGCTGCCCGCCTCCGGAATTGTTGGTGACGGTGATGATCACCATCGGAATCTGTTCTGCCCCGATACGATTGATTTCATGCTCCAGTCTGCCCAGGTCAATATTACCCTTGAAAGGGGCGGGGATGGAAGGATGCAACCCTTCAGGGCAAATCAGATCAATCCCGGCTGCGCCCGAAAACTCAATATTGGCTCGGGTTGTATCGAATAAGGTGTTGCTGATGAATACTTTGCCCGCTCCCCCGGTGATGCTGAACAAAATCTTCTCCGATGCTCTGCCCTGATGTGTGGGGATCACGCGCGGCATACCGGTGATGCTGCGGACGGTCTCTTCGAATCGAAAGAAACTGGGACTTCCTGCATAGGATTCATCACCCATCATAATGCCTGCCCACTGGGCACTGCTCATGGCACTGGTACCGCTGTCGGTCAGGAGATCAATGATCACATCCTGCGATGCGATCAGAAAAGGATTGAAATGCGCATCCTTCAGAATATTGATGCGCTGCTCAGGAGAGGTAAAAAGAATGGGCTCGACGGATTTGATCCGAAATGGTTCGATGATGGTTTTCATCTTTGAAGTTTGGTGGTAATAGAAATAAAAATCGGGCTGCGACTGAACGAAATGCTCAGGATGGTCTCCGAATGATATTCCTCCACAACGACTTCATGGGCGTAAAACTAAAGAAAGCATGTGATCTTCTCAATGCGTACGTTGTTACATTCTACCCTTTTTTTGGATAAATCTTTTAGTCAACCCAACCAAAACCCTCCTTTTGGAATTAACTTGTAGGAAACTTTTATTTCAATACACATCATCATGGATAGAAAAGAATTCCTTGCACAGCTGGGACTCACGGGTACAGCCATTTTTATGGGGGCTTGCATGTCGGGATGCTCCAAAGACGGATCCACACCCGCTCCGGCTAATGTCGATTTTACACTGAACTTGTCCGACCCCGCGAATGCCGCACTCGGTTCAGCCGGCGGATTTGTATACAAGAACAACATCATCATCGCCCGCACCCAGTCCAATTCATACATCGCAGTATCACAGGCCTGCACACATGAGGGCACAACGGTGCAGTTCCAAAGTGCGAACAACAGGTTCTTCTGCCCAAACCACGGTGCCACATTCAGCACCACAGGAGCCGTCACCAATGGACCGGCAACTAAAGCACTGGTAGGTTACAACACTCAATTAACAGGGACGACGCTTCGTATATATTCTTGATATCATGAAACAAGCGCTGATATTTACCCTGCTCATACTGATGTCCGGCTATGTTGTAGCTCAGGACGACCTCCTAGGCCAATTATTGAAGGAGGAAAAAACCGATAGTGCATTGCTCCCGGAGCGTATGATCATCACCCAGCGAATGCTCTGGGGAGAAAAAGGACTCCTGCGAACCAGTGGTATTGCTCCCTTGGGCATCGAACAGCGGAAACGCGAAATGCAGACCCGCAGACTATTCCTGAAAACCCACCAGGCACTGGGTTTTGTGACACTCGGCGGAATGCTTGCCCAGGGGATTGTTGGCTCCAGACTCTACAACGGGAACTATAAATTAAACGATGCGCATGAAGCACTCGCTGTGGGACTCAACGTGAGCTATTCGCTCACCGCAGCCATGTCGCTTTTCACCCCACCGCCGCTCATTCAGCGTGATAAGAAGATCAGCTCATTGAAAATTCATAAGTGGTTGTCGATCGTACACATGTCCGGTATGCTGGCGACCAATATCCTGGCCAGTAGAATTGAAGACAATCCCTCCCTCAAACCCGCCCACCGCGCCGCAGCCTTTACCACGTTCGCCAGTTTTGCAGCTGCGGTAGTGGTTATAAAATTCTGATCGATGAAATATTGGTTCGCCATACTGGCCGCCTTCATGTTGCAGACTAACGGTCATGCACAAACGAAACAGATTCGTGCAGATAAATCACAGTCATCCATCACTTACGGGATGAAGCATGCCTTGCATGCCTGGACCGGTACTTCGAAGGAAGTGGCTTGTGCCGCCGAAACAAATGCCGAAGGCCGTATTATACG
>JBEEMB010000036.1:0-9433 GCA_041167815.1 Bacteroidota bacterium
CGCAGATTCGGATATCCATTTACGGAGTGTCCCATCTGTGCACCGACGTTCCATCACCGGAATCATCAAAGTACGGTGGAAGCATTGAACCGGTTGACCTGCATCCCCTGTCGGGAAGAGGCTGCGGATCCCTCCAACAGAAGATATCATTTCGGAGAGATAAGTTGCCCGGATTGCGGGCCGGCCATATCATGGCAGCGCAAAGACGAGGCCAGATGGCAGCTCCCGTACCGGGAAGCTTTAGGACATATCACCACACTCATCCGGGAAGGTGGTATCGTTGCCATCAAAGGGAATGGCGGATACCATCTCGTCTGCGACGCCACCAATGAAAAATCGATCCGAAATCTGCGCAAACGCAAAGGCAATCTCCTCAAACCGATGGCCGTCATGTATCCCGGACTGTCAGAAGCGGCTATGGTGATGGAGATCAACGAACAACACGCAGCGGCCCTGCTTAGCGCCACCGGCTCCATCGTCGTATGCCCATTTCGATTGCCTGACGATTCATCTCGTACTGCACGGACCTCATTGACGGGCATCCTGGACCGTCAGGCCATCATGCTGCCACACAGTCCGCTGATGCAGGTAATCTCATCGGTTTTCGATGGCCCGCTGGCCGTGACCAGCGCCAATATGGCAGGTCAGCCGATCATCCATCGATCAGAAGCCAGATCCGCTTTGTGGATGCTGGCCGATGCCATCATCGATCATGATCGTCAAATCAACACACCCAGAGAGGAGCCCGTCATCCAATTTACAGATGCCGGCGATCGTATCCTGATGCGAAGCGGAAATCATGAGATAGCCGGTGTTTTGTCAGATGGGCTTCATGCCAGTCATGCAATTGCGCTGACAATCTCGCAGTGCACCCCGTTGAATGCCGGATTTATCCAGGACGGACTCTTCCGAAGATTGAAAAACCCCACAGTTGCAGATGTAAAGCATATTAGAAACAACAGCCAACAGGATCTGTCGAAAAACAGACCGGAAATGATCATCACGGAGCGTGTCCCTAAAGATCTTTCAACGTCTTATTTTACCTTCCACCGTCATTGGCCCGAGGTTCCAATCCTGAATACCTGGCACCACGAAGCTCACTTTGCATCGGTATTGGCTGAACATGGACTGATGACATCTGAAGCGCCGATTTTGGGCGTGGTCTGGGACCGCGGAGGTCTGGGAGAAGATGGCCACCAATGGGGCAGTGAATGCATGATCAGAAAAGATGGACGCATGCAACATCTCCTGGCCTTTGATGATCTGCCCTTCGCTGATCAGGATATGTCGAAAACAGGACATCGAATCGCCGCACTGGGTTTACTCAGACACAGGCTGGACGCCCGCCGACTCATCGGACACCTGTTCAGTCGGGAAGAATGGCCACGATATGAACGGTGGGCCATGCGTGGTGGAGATGCCAGAACGAGCAGTATGATTCATTTCATTGATGGCGTAGCCGCCATACTTGGACTGACCAGCGAAGGATATGAGGTTGGAGAAATGAATGGGCTGCCTTTGATTGAAACCATCGCCCGGAAGATCCAGATGGATGTCAGTCAACCCTATGAACTACAAATCCGCCATGGCAAAGTTGATTGGCGGACCATGATAGACACGATCATCGGTGATATGGACAGTGGTGCAGGACGGGAAATGATCGCCAGAAGGTTCCTCGCCAGTCTCGCTTCGCTGATCGCCCAGGTTGCATATGAATCAAATGTGAAAAAAGTCGCATTGAGCGGAGATGTTTTCACCTCGCCGTTGTTGGTCAGCATGATCTCGGAAGAACTCGGGTCGGATATATCACTTTATATTCATCAATCCCTCGCGCCGACCGATGAATGTATCAATCTGGGGCAGCTCGCCCTCTGGCTGGATGCCAAGCGAAGAGGGCCGCTTTCTGGAAAGGAACAACGCAGTTCCGTCAGCGACAAATCTGGACAATCAGAATAGACGAAGAAGGTCTGATCACACCTGATAAATATAAGATCACATCGAAAAAGTCGGGATGCGCACATTTGCGACTTTACAAGATCTCCACCTGTCCACGCAACAAGTCGGAGAATTCATCACGCTTCCGAATCAATTTGGCTTCTCCGTCAATCACCATCACTTCCGCAGGTTTCAGTCTTGAATTGAAATTGCTGCTCATCTCGAAGCCATAAGCCCCGGCATTGTAGAAGGCCAGTAAATCACCTTCTTTCACCTCATTCAATTTGCGATCCCAGGCAAAAGTGTCGGTCTCGCAAATATTGCCGACGACGGTGTAAATACGCTCAGGTCCTTCTGTATTGGAGATGTTGACGATATGATGATAGGAATCATAGAACATGGGGCGTATCAGGTGGTTGAATCCACTGTTGACCCCGACAAATACGGTAGCCGGTGTTTGCTTGATCACATTGGCCTTAACGACGAAGTATCCACATTGGCTGACCAGAAACTTGCCCGGCTCGAACCACACTTCCAGGTTCTTGCCCTTTTCTTTGGAATATTGGCTGATCACCTCCGATAATTTCTTGCCCAGCAATTCGATGTCTGTCTCCGGGTCATCCGCCTTATAGGGCACTTTGAAACCGCTGCCCAGATCGATGAATTCGAGCGCCGGAAAATGCGCTGCCATTTGAAGCATCACTTCCAATCCTTCGAGGAATACCCCAACGTCCTTGATCTCGCTACCGGTGTGCATGTGAATTCCACGCACCACGATGCCGGTAGACTTCACCACGCGCTCAATATGCCTGATCTGATGGATGGAAATGCCAAACTTGCTATCGACATGTCCAGTGGAAATCTTGAAGTTCCCACCGGCCATGATGTGCGGATTGAGTCTTATACAGACCGGATAACTGTTTCCGAATCGGTTGCCAAACTGCTCCAGGATGGAAATATTGTCGATGTTGATATGCACCCCAAGTTCCTTGGCGGCCACATATTCATCGAGATCCACGCAGTTGGGTGTGAAGATGATATCCTTCGGGGCGAAACCCGCACGCATTCCAAGCATCACTTCATTGATGCTGACACAATCCAGACCTGCACCCAGTTGATGAATATAGCGGAGTACGTTGATATTTGTCAGCGACTTGCAGGCATAGAAAAACCTGGCCTTGGTTTTTGAGAAGGCTGATTGCAGGCGTTTGAACTGCCAGCCGATGCGCTCGGCGTGATAAATATAAACAGGGGTGCCAAAGTTCCTGGCAATGGCTGCAAGTTCTTGTCCGGCAAGGGTGGGCGCGTGTTTGGACATGCTGGTCGTTTGTGGCAGTAAGTGAGTTGATGGGTTGTTGGTGGGCGATGGCGCGTCATGAAATTACGTGACGCATCATTCTTTCGCTTCAGATTCGGCATCCTCGATTGTCGATTGCGGTTGTTCCCCTGAGTCTGCTGGTCCGGACGTCGAAATCGATGATCCCGGATGATTTTCTTCAGTCAGTGAATTTTCGGATAGTGTAACGTCCGCGGGTTGATCAGACAGCATCTCAGCAGGATAGACATCTGAGTCATGCTTAAGCATCGCACCCGGCTCCACTTCAAAATGCTCGGCATTGACCAGGGTGGGTTCCACGAATTGTTCCGCCAATACCTCGTCGATTTTGGGGAGTTGATTCGGATCGTTCAAGCCGAAATAATCCATAAAGTGACGGGATGTACCGTACACCAAAGGCTTACCCGGGTAATGTTCATGCCTGCCCTTGATGATGACAAGTTCCTTTTCCAGGAGTTTCTGGATGCTGTAGTCTGAGCTTACGCCGCGAATGGTTTCTATCTCCGACTTGGTGATGGGTTGCTTGTAGGCGATGATGGCCAGCGTTTCCATGGCCGCATTGGAGAGTCTCTTGAGGAACTTATCGCCGTTTAGCTGAGCGATCGTCTTATGATATTCCCTTTTTGTCAGGAACTGCCATCCTCCACCACTTTGGCGCAGTTCGAAGGGATAGAAGTCAGAGCCGTATTTTTCTTGTATCCCCTCAATGGCACTTTCGACCTGGTCGAGGGTGATTTTATCTTCTAAAAAACCGAATGCATTATTGATAAGCTCCACGACATCAATTGATGTAAGTGGCTTTTCACTGGCGAAGATCAGTGCCTCGATATGGGTGATGAGATTCGAGATATCCATGGGAAGGGCATTGCGATCGGCAGTGGCGTCTTTATTTCGAGGGAGACGATCATCCCTGCAGTGCTGCCGCGCCGCTTACGATTTCCGAAAGTTCGGTGGTAATGGCGGCCTGACGGGCACTGTTATAAGAAATACGCAAGGATTTGAGCAGCTCATTGGCATTTTCCGATGCCTTGTCCATGGCCGTCATACGGGCTCCATGCTCTGATGCATTGGCATCCAGCACAGCCTTATACAACTGCGTATTGAGGATTTTAGGCATCAGTTCTGCAATCAGGGTGTTTTTCTCAGGCTCAAAAATGAAGTCCGCTTTGCGTGATTTTGCGCCTGGCATGGGCGCGGCCTTGGGTATTGGCAGGAAACGCTCAACGGAGAACCGCTGGGTAGCTGCGTTGCGGAATTCGCTGTACACGATCTCTACGATGTCGAACTGCTTCTGGGTGAAGGCTTGCACCGCTGCCTGGGCGCATGTTTGAACCCCGGCGAATGAAAGCTGAAGGAAAATATCCTTGTAAGTGGTGTCGACTTTATAGCCACGCTTTTGGAAATATTCTGCCCCTTTCTTACCGATACTCCAGATGGTAACATTGCCTTTGCGATGTTGCTCGGCATATTTCTCATCTATGGTAGCCTTTGCAAGCTTTTGGATGTTCGCATTGTACGCACCGCAAAGTCCTCTGTCGCTGGTGATTACAATGAAAAGTACCTTTTCAGATCCACGCTCTTCAGCCAGCTTCATACCGGAGTCAGAACCATCAGCGCCGCTGACGATGTTGCTGAGCATTTCCTGAAGCTTACGGGCATAAGGACGCATCTGGACGATGGAATCCTGTGCCCTGCGGAGTTTGGCAGCACTCACCATCTTCATTGCCTTGGTGATCTGCTGGGTCGACTGAACCGATTTGATCCTGCTCCTGACTTCCTTTAATTGTCCGGCCATATGATTGTTCGGATTTTCTGAATGGGTGGTACTAAGACGGGATTCTCCCGCCTTTGTGGCCGCAAAGGTAATAAAAAAACAAGGAAACGGTTAGTTCCTCCCGATCATTTCGGCAATGGAATCCCTCTTATTCTTGGAGAGTCCCCAACTCTTGGAGAGTCCCCAACTCTTGGAGAGTCCCCCAACTCTTGGAGAGTTCCCGACTCTTGGAGAGTCCCCCAACTCTTGGAGAGTTCCCAACTCTTGGAGAGTCCCCAACTCTTGGAGAGTTGCACAAAGAGTTATTGGGATGCGAGGAGCGCCGCGCGGGCATCCGCGTCATCATATTGCTCAACAAGACGGTGCAAATCTGCCCTCAGCCGTTTCCGCACAGCAGCATAAGAAGCCTGGTCGTACACGGTCTTCATTTCTGAAGGGTCTTTTTTCAGATCAAACAACTCCCACTCCCCCAACTCATAAAAAAAAATCAGCTTGTAGCGGTCGGTCCGTATTCCAAAATGCTTGGCTACCTTATGCTCCTGATTTTCATAGAAGTGATAGTACAAGCCATCATGGAGATTTCCTTTTTGCTTGCCTTTGAGGACAGGGACCATGCTTTTACCCTGCATGTCAGAAGGAACAGGAAGACCAGCGATCTCTAGCAAGGTCTCTGCCATATCGATATTCTGCACCAGGGAGGCCGACTTCTTTCCCCCATCCGTCACGCCCGGCCACCGAATGATGAGCGGTGTCCTGAAAGATTCTTCGTACATGAAACGCTTGTCGAACCAGCCGTGTTCCCCCAAATAGAAGCCCTGGTCGGAGGTGTAGATCACGATCGTGTTATTGTCGAGGCCACGATCCTTCAGGTAATCCATCAGCCGCCCGACGTTGTCATCCACACTCTGAACGCAGCGCAGATAGTCGCGCATATATCGCTGGTACTTCAAGATAGCAAGCGCGCGGCCTTCTGGCGGGCGGGTACGATAGGCCTCGATCACCGGGCCGTATGCTTTGACCCAACCCGACTGTTCATCCTGGCTCATCCGCTTGAAAATGTTATACCATGCGGCCCCTAACCCGACACGTTCTGAAGGGGGAATGTCAAGTCCAAGCTTCAGATCATAATATGGATGCATATCAGTAGCCACCTCCATCTCTTGTTCCCGGGCTGCCCTGCCCCTTCCGGCGTAGTCATCGAAATAATTCGCAGGCACAGGAAACTCTGTGGAATCGAACAGATTCAGATATTTCTGTTCAGGCATCCAGTTGCGGTGGGGCGCCTTTTGATTGCAAACCAGAAAAAACGGACGACTGGTATCCCGCCGATCCAACCATTGCATGGCCAGATCCGTGGTCAGATTCGTGACATATCCCGTGTAGTTTTTGGGAACGCCGTTTTCGATGAATCTCGGATTGTAATAATCCCCCTGACCAGGCAGGATGTTCCAGTAGTCAAAGCCCTGGGGATTGGATACCAGATGCCACTTCCCGGTGATGGCGGTTTGATAACCGGACTGCTTCAGCAATTTCACGACCGTCTGCTGGTCGCCATTGAAGGTGGAATGATTGTCCTTGAACCCATTCTTATGACTATGCTTGCCCGTCAAAAAGACGGCGCGACTTGGTCCACATATCGAGTTTGACACGAAGGCCCGGGAGAAAAGCATGCCCGAGGCCGCCAATCCGTCGATATGCGGTGTCCGATTGAGCCCATGTCCATAGGCGCTGATCGCCTGATAGGCATGGTCGTCGCTCATCATGAAGATGATATTCGGCCTTTTGGATTGCGACACTGCCATCTGGGCCATGAGGCAGGAAGCCATCAACACCATCCATCTGTTCCGCATATATGTCATAACCACCTTTGTTTGAGACAAGATACAAAACAGACCGGACAAGGTGAGGCTGACTCCTTAGAATCCCCTGCTGCCCCTGTATTCCATACCACGACTGCGATCCATGCCACTCTGTGGCTGCTGACCGGTGAACTTGCTCAACCGATAGGTGAAAGTCACCATGAAGTACTGGGTGAGCCTGTTGGTGCGGGTATCCGTAATACTGTTTCCGGTCACACTCCGGTTGATATTCGTTGCCTGCTTGAAGATATCATAAGCGCTGAACCTCAGGAAACCGTTCTTCTTTTTGAATACCGTTTTCTCCAGTGATGCATTCATCAGGGCGATATTTCCATTGACGCCGGCCGCAAGACCATTATTGATCATGTAATCAAAATCGTAGCGGAAGATCCAGCCGCCCTTCAGATCGACACGCGCGTTAGATGTGAGGGTCCAGGAATTGAAATCAAGATTCTGTTGACCCGGCAGGGAGTATCGGGCTGTATTGAGCGAATAGCGTGCGCCGGCATCCCACTCCAACCACTCCTTGTAGTTGAATTCGAAACGGAAGCCCTGAGAAACCAACGTATTCTTACCTATGTTCCGTGCACTGTCGATCAGATTGATGTTATGGTTGAAATTCACCGTACCATTCAGACTGAACACATAGCGACGGTTCTGGAAGGGCTTGCTGAAATTGTAGAAGCCGGTCGCATTGTAATATCCATCAACATTTTCAGGGATCGTCAACTGTGAACCCGCACGTCCGAGGCGGATGCTGTTGTTGACGATCTTATCCTGGGTGAAGCTGAAATTCGATCCCACAAAAAATACCCGTCCACTGGTGAAGTTGAAGTTGTTGAAAAAGAGGCTCAGATTGTGGTTCTGTTCCGGCTTCAGGAAGGGATTGCCCTGCGTCTGATACTGCGGATTCGAGTTGTCGAGCACCGGCTGTAACTGGTTGAAGCTCGGCTGGCGCGCACTTCCCTGGTAGTTGAAGTTCAAAGTCTTGGTGCGTGTAAAATTGACGGCCAGACGCGCCACGGGGAACATGTTCACCCGTTTTTGCGGTGTGTAGGAGCTGTCTTTTGTGATCGAATATCCATTCAGGTTGACCGGCTGGAAATTCATGCCGAGCGAATAGTTATACTTCTTTTTCACCGTCCGGATATTCGCGCCAACCCGTTGATTGATGAAAGTATTTTCAAAAGCGTTGCTCAGCTGGGTATTCAACAACCAATCTCCATTGGGTTGATAAACATAAGCCTCCTTATCGTTATGAGATAAGGAATAATTGTAGGCATAGATCAAATCAAGATAGCGGTCGCGCATGATGGGCTCAGAATAATTGATCCGCACGCCGTAATTGCGGCTGTAATTATCCTGATTGATGAGCTGTCTTAAGGTGTTTTCCAGTGGAATCGGCAGATTGAGGTTGCGGGTGAAGTTCAGTTTCTCCGCTTCGCTCACATTGTCGTTTCCGCCCAGGTTGATATTCGTGGCCAGGTTACGTCCACGCTTGCGAAACTTCAGGTTCCAGATCGCATTTACAGAGATGTTGGGCGTGGTGCTGCTGGACGTATCTCCATTGCGGCCCTCACTTGTCATCGTATTCTTTCCATCGAGGAAATTGAAATCGCTGGATGATCGGTTGTCGCTCATGCCGTAAGTGATGCTCGGGCTGACCTTGATGTAATTGAATGAGTCAACGTTGTACTCCAGATTGAGGAATGCACGGTGGTTGTTGCTGATATTATTGGTGAAGGTCTTTTGATTGTTGACGAAGTTGCCACCGGAGAAGAAATTCTGTTGGGTGACGTCTCTAAGGACATCTGTGGATCTGCGGGTGAAGCTGTAGCTGCCGTAGAAAGATCCCTTCCCATTTTCAAAATCCTGACGATAGTTGGTGCCGATGGAATTCGTCTGGGAGATCCCGTCGTTACCGCCACCGCCGCCGCCTCGATTACCGCCGCCACCGCCATCAATGGCGGCCATCACAGCACGGCCCGCACCGCCGGAGTTCAGATCCCGTCCGCCGCCACCGCCGCCATCGTTGAATACGCTGGCGTTGGAGTTATTGGAATTTCCGGTGATGGAAAGCTGTTTGTTGTTGTTGAAGATATTCGTGTTCAGCGTTCCCTGATAGCGGTCGTCCGTACCGACACCAACTGTTCCGCGTCCGAATATCCCCTTGTTCTTATCCTTTTTCAATTGAAGGTTGAGCACCTTTTCCGGTTCGCCGTCTTTGATCCCCGATACATTGGCCATGTCGCCATAGTCGTCGATGATCTGAACCTTGTCGATCATATCTGCCGGCAGTTCCCTGGTCGCCGCCTTGGGGTCGCCACCGAAGAAATCCTTACCATTTACCTTCACCCGGGTAACCGCCTTTCCCTGAGCCGTGATATTTCCGGCCTTATCGACTTCGACACCCGGAAGCTTCTTTAGAAGATCCTCCGTCATGGCGTTCGGCTTCACCATGGAGGAGTCAATCTTATATTCGACGGTATCCTCTTTCACTACGATGGGTGGCGTGGAGATCACGATTTC
>JBEEMB010000121.1:0-2900 GCA_041167815.1 Bacteroidota bacterium
CGACATCCGCAAATCCGATCGGTCTGTTATCGGTGGGTGCAAACTGAATCCTCCACAAGTCATTGCTGATCCGATTGTTACCGGCCTGCCCATAGCTGATCCTGAACTTCAGATCATCCACAAACTTCACACGTTGCATGAAATCCTCCTGTGAAACCCTCCAGGCAAGCGCAGCAGCAGGGAAATAACCCCACTGATTGCCGGGCGCAAACTTAGTGGAGCCATCCGCACGCAAGGTCATCGTCAACAGATACCTTGAATCAAACTGGTAATTCAACCGACCGAAGAAGGAAGCAATCCGCTCTCCGGCAAATACCGTCGTCGTATGACGATCCTGCGTACCCAACGTCATATTGGCGAACATCTTCTCCGGCTCGATATTCTCCGCAAAGAATTTCGCCCGGTTGAACTCAGAGAATCCACGGTTCAGCATGTTCAGTTCCTGGCCACCCAATACCGAAAAATCATGCTTACCAACCGACTTGCGGTAATTAAGTGTGTTGGTCCAGCGATATCCGTTGGAATTTGACTGTGTGATCTCTCCAAGCGGAAGGTTCCCGCCCACATTGCGGGATTCACCTGTCAACGGTCCATAATATCTTTTCTGCTGACCCACACCCAGATCCAATCCGAACTCAGATCGATACGTCAATCCCTTTGTAACATTCCAGGAGGCTGCTAAATTCATGTTCAGCGTGCCATTCACCCGCTTGCGGTAATCCTGTGCGATCAGTTTTGAAGGATTGATCAGACTCTTCAGGAACTGCTCATAGTCATCATCCGTACCCGTCGGATCCAAGGTGATGACATCGGCCAACCCATTTACCGGACGGGTGGAGATCGCATCTCCGATCCGGAAACTGGAACTGCCCGAAGAACCGGCTCCATCTACCACCGTATGAACAAAACGAGTGGCATAATCCAGCTTGATCTTGGACGAAACATCATGCGTCAACTTGAAATTCAAGTAATTACGCATAAAGCCAGATCCCATAATCAGACCTTCGTCTGTGTTGTTCGTTGCACTCAGACTGAACTTGGTCTTCGCCGTGCCACCCGTCACACTTACATTATGCTGCTGGGAATAAGCCGCATTTCCAAACAACACCTCCTGCCAGTCGGTACCCTGCTGATACTTGTACAACTCCAGATCCTCATACACCCCAAAGTACTTGCTGAAGTTATCTACGTCTGTCTGACTTCTCAAACGAGCATATTCATAGTTGGCCAGCACAAACTCGTACGGAGACAACACATCCAACTTCCGTGGCAACGTCCTGGCCGTACCAAAAGAATTGAAGGCCACCGTCGTCTTTCCAGCCTTGGCCGTCTTAGTGGTGATGATCACCACGCCGTTCGCTCCCCGGGCACCGTAAATGGCGGAAGTGGCGGCATCTTTTAGGATATCGATCGTCGCGATGTCGGCGGGCGCAATGTCATTGATGCTGTTCACCGGAAAACCGTCCACTATGTATAAAGGGGAGTTATCCTGCGTGACAGACCCACCGCCACGTACCCTGATCACGATCTGTGCCCCAGGAGCACCATCCACCGTAGTGACCTGAACACCTGGCAGACGACCCGTGATGGCTTCCGCCGCACTCGACACCGGAATCTTCGACAATTCGCTGGCACCAATCGAAGAAACGGTTCCCGTAAGATCCTTGCGCTTGATGGTTCCATAACCAATCACCACCACGTCATCCAACGCAGCAACTTCTTTCTCCAAACTCACGACCAACTCTGTTCGCCCATCCGCCTTGACAGTCTGTGATTGATATCCGGAAATGGAAAAAACCAACGTCACTGCAGCTTTTCCATCCACCGATATGGCAAACGACCCCGACTCATCCGTCGTTACACCTCGTTGCGAACCACTCACCGTGACACTCACCGATGGCAAAGCAACCCCGCCGTCATCTGTGACACGGCCCTTGATCTGCCGCGTCTGCGCGTGGACCTGCAAGCTGAACACAGCCAGCATAAATGATAAAATAATACCTCTCATAAATGTTACATTAAAAGTTGGTTTCGGACAAAATAGGCGACGTAAAGGCAATCGTCCAATCAATATGATGCACTCCCGTAAAATATTTGACTGATGCCTTGAGAATCCTGTGTATGGGCTGGAAATCATCCAGGTTAGATGGCTTCGTATTTCGAATGGAAGGATACTGTTCGTACATGTACAACGTAATTGGCAAAAACCGCGAAGACAATGCTAATGCCTTTTTAACAATCATTAGAAGATGAGGAGGATTTTCTACGCAATCGTTCCCGAAAAACCATTGCGAATTTTCATCCTGATCAGATAAGAATCTAATGTTTATCAGATGTTTTTAATTTGATAAATCCTGTAATATGTACATAAATCCGTTCGAAGGACATCATTGCACTCGGATTGTTTTATTAAGTTTCCAAACGGCCTAAAAATCGATGTCAACCTATGTTTTTGGAGGTCTCTCGCGCGGCTGTCATCCTATGTTTGCAAATCCCTCTTCAAATGGCATAACAGCCAGATCCTTCGGAGGCCTCAGGATGACATTCAATTTGGAGGGTCGTTTGCAAACGCAACTCAAAGTCTTTGTCATCCTGAGGCCTCCGAATGACCTGGCTGTTCTCTTTTCCCCAACGGGAAATATTTGCAACACATGATGACGCCTCCCTGTCTTTGTCATCCTGAGGCCTCCGAAGGATCTGGCTGTTATGCCTTTGTGGATAGGAGATGTAGAAGCTTTCACCGCGAAGACGCGAGGGAACGAAGAATTCGTAAAATAAAGGATGGCACCGACGCTCGGAATGGCACACCAAGAGGGGGTACTTTTTCAAACATAGGATGACAGTGTGGATCAAACCCATTATCTGCTTAAATCATGGTTACACCATGATTATAAATATGT
>JBEEMB010000155.1:0-3243 GCA_041167815.1 Bacteroidota bacterium
AGCTTTCGAAAGCCTATATGCTAACATTCCGGGGCTCAAGGTGATCTCAGTTTCCAATCCATACGATGCCAAGGGATTGTTGAAGAGCGCAATCCGTGATGATGATCCGGTTGTTTTCATGGAAAGTGAGGTTATGTATGGCGATAAAGGCGAAGTGCCTGAAGAAGAATACCTGATTCCCATTGGAAAGGCTGATATCAAAAAGCCAGGTCGGGATGTCACCATCGTGTCCTTCAACAAAATGATGAAAGTGGCACTAGGTGCAGCCCAGGAACTCGAAAAAGAAGGTATCAGCGCTGAAGTTATCGATCTGCGTACCATTCGTCCATTGGATTGGATGACGATCCTGGAAAGTGTCAAGAAAACCAATCGTCTGGTAATCGTTGAAGAACAATGGCCATTCGCCTCCGTTTCTTCAGAGATCACCTATCGCATTCAAAAAGAAGGCTTTGATTTCCTTGATGCACCCATTCGAAGAATCACCTCCGCAGATGCACCGATGCACTACGCGCCAAATCTTGTGGCAGGTTACCTGCCGGATGTCCCCAGGACAGTCAATCTGGTGAAGGAAGTGATGTACATGAAGAAATGATTGATACAGCATAATCGAAAAAGGCAGCCATTGGCTGCCTTTTTCATAATCCGAAAAGCATGCGGTTTCATCTCTTATCATTCTTGCTGCTCTCTATAATATCTACATCGAGGGGGCAGTCAGTAAAAGATACCATCCCTCAACTTGGCATGATCAGGGTGCAGGGGTTCGGATCTTCATCCACCAGGCTCCAAACACCGGCGTCTGTGTCCGTGCTTCGGGAAGCTGACCTACAGCGATATCAGGGAACATCATTGCTGCCTGCTATGAATAATATCCCAGGGGTACGAATGGAGGAACGCTCTCCGGGCAGTTACCGCCTCTCCATTCGAGGTAGTCTGCTTCGTTCTCCTTTTGGAGTACGAAATGTCAAACTTTATCTTGATGATTTCATATTGACAGATGCAGGAGGCAACAGTTATCTGAATTTACTGGATATCAATGCTTTGACGGGTGTTGAAGTATTAAGAGGGCCTTCCGGAAGCACTTATGGCACCGGAACAGGCGGTGTTGTGCTGCTTTCCACTCAGCCTAAATTCCGGGATATTGATGCAAACACTCAAAGACATACATCCCTCAGACTTGGGCTGTCTTCTGGATCCTATGGTATGTTCGGACAGCATGCTCGAATCAATAGGCATACTGAACGCGGGTACATTCAGGTCAGTCAGGCGCATTATCAGTCAAATGGCTATCGGGAAAACAGTCGGATGAGTAGAGATGTCATTCAATGGAGTGCTGCTCACCAGGCGGGCAAAAACGGTAAATTCAAAACACTTCTGCTCCTGAGTGATCTGAATTACCGGACTCCGGGAGGACTTACTTTGGCTCAATCGTTGGCCAAACCCACGCAGGCTAGGCCTGCAACACCCACTTTGCCGGGTGCTGTCACTCAGCAGGCTGGAATTTTAAATAAGTCGGCCATTCTTGGTATTTCATACACACATCAGATCGGTCAGTATTGGTCATGGCTGGGCTCCATGACCAATGCATACACCGATTTCAGCAATCCGTTCATTTCGAACTATGAAAAAAGGCGTGAATTAAATACGGGTTTGAGATCGGTATTGAATTGGAAAGGAAACCTGTTGGGTAAGCCCATGATTTGGCAATCTGGCCTGGAATGGCAGCGTGGTTTTTACCGGATCGACAGCACCGGAAACAAAGCTGGCATCCCCGATGCAAACCTGGTCAGGGATCAGGCAGGCTCCTTACAAGCCTTTTTATTTACTCAGGCAGACTATCGACTTACATCAACTTTTTCTACTCAGGTTGGGGTCAGCGTCAATCAATTCAATCATCGCATCAAAAGAACGATAGGACTGCCTGATTATCAGTTGAATGAGTTGAATTTCAAGCCTCAGATTGTGCCCCGACTTGCCCTTCAGCGTAGCCTTGGCCAGCATTCTGCATGGCATTTCTCTGTGACCCGAGGTTTTTCCGCTCCTTCTCTGGCAGAAGTTCGGCCATCCGCTGGTGGTTTTTCAACAGATCTGCAGGCAGAGCGTGGATGGAGTTTCGAGACCGGACTCAAGGGGGCGTTGTTAAAACAACGTATTCAATATGACATGACCTGGTTCCGGTTTGACATGAAAGATGCCATCGTGCGGCGAACCAATGCTTCCGGTGCTGAGTTTTTTATGAATGCCGGCGAAATAAGGCAGCAGGGGTTGGAAACCTTCATTGAGGCCTATCCAATTCATCGTAATCTTTCAGGCGGATTATTTCAGTTGAAAACCTGGATGTCATTGACCTGGTCAGATTTCCGTTTTGGATCGTATCAATCCGGAACGGCTTCGCTTAAGGATAAAAGGCTTACCGGAGTACCCCGCAAAAACTTAACGATAGGACTGGATTTATCTGTTCCTCAAGGCATCTATCTTTCGATTACCCATCAGATGACAGACAGCCTTCCGTTGACTGATCTAAATGATGCTTATGCGCCTTCCTACAGATTGTTGAATGCCCGTCTTGGATGGAAAGGCAAGATCCGGAAAATAGAACTCGATTGTTATCTGGCGGGCGACAATTTGCTGAACGAAACATATTCACTGGGGAATGATCTCAATGCCTTTGGCAGAAGGTATTTCAATCCTTCACCCCTTAGAAATTGGGTTACCGGCATTGTACTTCGCAAACCATAAAGACCGTTGGTCGCTGGTCATTCGATGGATTTGCAATGGTGACCATCCTATTGAAATGGGTATTAGGGACTTATCTACTCTTTATAAAATCTTAAATTTATCAGGAAACGCCTCCATAAGTAGCTGACCGCTGAATTATACCTTAATATTGGCACATGGCAAACATCCTAATCATAGATGACGAAAGAGCAATCAGAAACACTTTAAAGGAAATCCTATCCTATGAAGGTTTTGGTATTGATGAGGCCGTTGATGGGGAGGAGGGACTTCAAAAGATCCAGGCCAAGGTCTTCGACATGGTGCTATGTGATATTAAAATGCCTAAGATAGACGGGCTTGAATTTCTTGAACGTGTCAGTGAATTATATCCGGATCTCCCTGTGATCATGATTTCAGGTCATGGAAATATCGAAACAGCCGTAGATGCCGTCAAAAAAGGAGCATATGATTATATTTCCAAGCCTCCGGATCTGAATCGATTGCTCATCACGATCAAAAATGGTCTTG
>JBEEMB010000191.1:0-3351 GCA_041167815.1 Bacteroidota bacterium
CGTTCAGGGAGAGGGGAGGGGGCACATGACCCAGGCCTTGTCTCTCTTTCATTTACTTAGCGCTGAAGGATTTGATATTTGTTGTGTGATTGTTGGTGGAAATCCGGATCGACATCAGGCGGATTTCCTGCGAAACGCCTTGCCTGTTCCGGTTGTACAGGTCTATAGTCCATATTTTGTCCGTCGCGGAGACAGAGGCATCAGCATGCCTGCGACCATTGTCCGACTATGTTGGTCGTTGCCTCGGCTTTTCCGCAGCCTGCGCATTTTTGACAAGCTGGTCAAATATCATCAGCCGTCAATGATCATTCAATGTTATGAGCCTTTGGTGGCTTTGTATCGACTGTTCCATCCCTTCCCGGGCAAGATCGTATCGATCGGGCATCAATATATTTATTTACACGAATCATTTCGATTCCCCAAGGGCCATGCGGGTTCAACATGGTTGTTGCGGACATATACCCGCTTCACTTCGTTCGGATCAGATCTCGTGTTGGCTATTTCGTGGTATGACATGGCGGCGTCCCGAAACAATAAGTTAGTGGTGGTCCCTCCCATCCTTCGAAGCGAAGTGCTTGAACTGCGTCCATCGGACGAGGGTTACATGCTCGTGTATTTGGTCAATGCCGGATATCTGGAGGATATCAAGACATGGAGTGAAGCGCATCCCGATGTGATCATTCATTGCTTTACAGATATGTCACTTATCAAAAATGAAGCAAAGGGGCTAGGTGAACATCATTCCCTTTTCATTCATGGGTTGGATGCAAAATTTTTTCTGGAGTATCTGTCAGGCTGCAGTGTATTGGTTTCCACGGCTGGATTTGAGACGGTGTGTGAGGCGCGTTATTTAGGAAAAGGATGTTTTGTAGTACCCGTGGAAGGTCATTTTGAACAGTACTGCAATGCACAGGATGCACAGGTGTTGGGTGTTGCTGCTGGTCTGTATTTCGATCTTGATCGCGCTTATTCACAGCGCGCACTGATAAATGATACGGATGAGAGCTTCCGAAATTGGGTGGATGCCTGCAGGGGTATGCTGTTGCATTACTTCCGGCAGGAAAACCAGGATATCAGTCATACGGCGGCCGTTGATGGACAATCCAGAAGTACACGGATGCATGCCATACCGGGTGGGGCACAATCTGTCATCGAACAATTCCATCCTCCACATGCCGGTGTAAGGGTTTCCGGTAGTTAGCCTTTCATGTAGTTCCACCATCTGTTTTCAGGTTTTGATGTAATTTGATGCCATGATTTATGAGATTCTTGGTTTGCTTTTACCGGCAGTGATGGCGGCGCCAATAGATACGGCGGAATTAGTGAAAACTGATTCTGCCCGGTTGATGGATGAAGTGGTTGTCAGTGCCACACGCGACAGGGTGGCGGGATCCAGGCTTCCATATTCGGTGGGTGTGTACACACGTCGCGATATGCAACGGCAGGTCTCCCGTACTGTTCCGGAAGCACTTTCTGGGATGGCCGGAATACATATTCAAAAAACAAATCACGGCGGCGGTTCTCCTTTTGTGCGTGGATTGACGGGTAATCAGACCCTGCTCATGGTTGATGGCATTCGATTGAATAATTCCGTGTTCCGTTATGGCCCCAACCAGTATATGACGCTGGTTTCACCTGATATCGTTGATCGTATTGAAGTGGTGAAAGGCAGTGGTTCGGTGAGCTATGGCAGTGATGCGCTGACCGGCGTCATCAACCTCCTCACGACGTCCCTTGACTTTTCTGCAAAACCCAATTGGAGCGGCCGTGTGTCGGGTCGATTCACATCATCCGGCATTGAGGCTTCCGGCCGTCCTGAAATCAGGTATGAAGGACGTCGATTTGCCATAGTGGCAGGTGCTTCCATTCGTCAATTTGGTGATCTGTTGGGTGGGGATACGACGGGTTTCCAACGACCCAGTGGGTATCGGGAGCGTTCCTTCGATGTAAAAACACTCACAGACCTCGGGAAAGGCTGGCGGATGACCACGTCGCTTCAATTTTTACAACAATCAGATGTTCCGGTATATCATAAATACAGGCTCGAAAATTTTGCGGTGAATGATTCCGATCCGATTGGACGCACCTTCGGCTATATTCGGCTCGAAAAGCCCATGTTTCCGGGTATCGACGGTAAACTCACTATTACCGGTGCTTTGCAGGGGATGAAAGAAGGGCGGCAGTCTCGGAAAAATGGAAGTTCGGTGCTTAGGGTGGAGGAAGACAAAGTACTCACCCGATCCGGTTCGGCAGATCTTTCCCTACGATTCTCTTCATACTGGTCGTCAAATTTTGGGGTCGAAATATACGCAGATCGGGTGAACAGCATGCGCGAAGATCAGCGGCTGGATTTGGGAATCAGCACATCTTTGCGGGGTCTGTATCCAAACGATGCCACTTATCTGAACGCCGCGGCTTACAGCATGCATCATCTTGAGTTTGGTCCGCTTCGCATGGAGGCGGGTGCGCGTTACAACCTTTATCAATCCAGGATGACCGATGCTACGCTCGGATCGGTCACGCTGAAACCACATGCGCTGGTTTTTCAAGGGGGTGTTAACTATCGGTTAGCCACCGGCTTACATTTATTTGCACAGGCCAGTGAAGGTTTCCGTGCCCCGAACATCGATGATATGGGTACGCTGGGTATTGTCGATTTCCGATATGAAGCCCCCGCCTTTGATTTGCGTCCCGAAAAATCATTCAATATGGAAGCGGGGCTGAAGATCCATACATCCCGTTTTGCTGCACAGGCATCCGTCTTCCGTACGAATCTGCGGGACTTGATCACCCGCATCAAGACGACACAGGTGATTTCAGGATATGATGTCTATCGCAAGGAAAATGTAGATCGAGGATATATTCAGGGATTCGAGTTTCAATCCCGTATTGAGCCTGTCAACGGACTCCGTCTGACAGCGGCGGCGGCTACGACATATGGGCAAAGCATCACGCGCAATGAACCTTTGCGCAGGATGCCGCCATTCACGGCAAGGTTGGGGGCTGAATATGGATCCGGTAAGTTGTTGGGTGGATTGATGTTTGATCATGCCAATGTGCAACGCAGACTGGAAGCGGGCGACAAGTCAGACAACCGGATCCCCAAGGGTGGAACACCCGGCTTCAATATCCTCAATGCCTATGGTTCGATGGAAATGAAAGGCGTTACCCTCCGGGCATATCTGAACAATCTCTTTAATGTTGATTACAGAACCCACGGATCAGGCATCAATGGCATGGGAAGATCTGTCAGTCTGCACGCCTTGGTTGACATTCGTTGATGCGCTATCTTTCAGGATAACCTGAACGATTGCAGACTTCACATTCTACGCCGCCCCGGCGGTCCAACAT
>JBEEMB010000152.1:0-3870 GCA_041167815.1 Bacteroidota bacterium
TCAATGATGGTGCCACTCAAAGAGGCCTTGGTACGAAAATTCGCCCATCCCCTCACGGTTGTGCCACTATACAAATAGATGATATAGTCGGTCGTGGACTTGAGACCCGAAACTACCCTGAACTTGTTCGTCACATCCGCAGCGGTAAGATTGACCGTCGCCACCACCGAACTGTCAGATGCGAGCAGGATCCTCACCTGACTCACCGCATCTCCACTGGGTACCCAGCTCACCTTCACTGAGTTGTCGTTGATTTCGCTGACCGTTGGAATATTCAGGATGCTGGGGAACCTGGCCGTTCTGATCTGTCCAAGTTCTGCAAACTTCGAACTCCTTGATGTGTCCTGCGCATTGGCACGTACTCGAACCTGGTACAGCTTTTCCCATTGCAGATTCTGGAATATAAAAGTGTTGGAATCCATCTGGGCACGGGCTGTGACCGTCCGAAAGCTATCCACACTGATCTCCGCCGTGTAGGAGAACGATCCGGTGATCGGCTGCCACGATGCCTTCACCCAATTTCCATTGGATTCCAGGGCATCTTTAACGACAGGTCTGAAGAGACGAGGAGCCTCCCCGAGATCATCCACCTTCTTACAGGCCGCCATCAACGAAATGAGCAGGATGGCTATGATTTGTTGCTTGTTCATAAGAGTGATTTTTGATCTTGATGATTTTTATCAAAAGCCATATTGGTTCTGAAGAACACCCAGACTGCTGGAAATAACTGAATTGTGCAGCGGAAGAATATAGCGTAGCGGGGCATTACCCGTGTTGTCTGTATAGCCCCTCCATTGCCTCAGGACATAATCCGCCGGACCATTCGTGGTCGTATTGAACATCGAGCGGGTCCAGGAAATCCGGAGAAAACCGTCCGGATTACTGCCAATGGTCGGAACGTCTTTTACGGGCGGTGCCACCGCCGGTCTTGTATATCTATTTAACCAGTTGATCGTTCCATCGGCATTGCGCTTGTAATACATGTAATCAGGAAGATTCGCGTACGCTCCAGAGCCCTGCGTGCCATCAATGCCCATCTGAACAAGAGCATTGCGCGTCTCAGCGACTTTTTTTCCAAAGATGTTCCAGCGTGCCAGATCATACTTGCGTAAACACTCACCACCAAACTCCCATGCACGCTCATTTACAATCGCATTGAAAAAGGACTGAGGACTCGCTCCCACCGTATTCAAATATGCTTCAACCTGCATCGGCCAGGCGCTGCTGGGAAAAGCACGCTGACGCACTTTACGCAATGCCTCCTTGGCTGTCGCATTTGGTCCATTCAACTCATTCTCACTTTCTGCCAGTAACAACAATACATCCGCATAACGCATGACCGGCCAATTGATACCCGTTCCCTTCGCCGAGGCAGATCCCAAAGGCGAAGGCACCAACATCCGATTCCATTTACCCGGGGCGATGGAAGCCGTACCCGCCGGTTGCTGCACAAGATCCTTATCAAAATAGATCAGATAACAAGTGACTGGCAAACGGCTGTCAAGTGTATCAAACGAATGGTAATAAGTCAACGGAAACGAGAGGTAGTTGGAGCCGCTACCATAAGGATGCGTGCCGGCATCCACCCGCACCCCGTTATTCCATGCCACATCTCCGAAGCCGGGATGGAACGCCACTTCATACAACACATCGCTGTTCACCGGCTTGATGTATTTGTTCTGATTCATGAACACCGTTGCATAATCCGGCAGCGCCCTGGGCTTAAGCTGCACCAGTTTCTTGGCATAGGTATTCGCGATCTGCACATACTCTTTGTAATCAGCCTTACGGGCCATCTTCATGTCCGGCTGCAACCAATAACCCGCTCGCATCATCGACAACCTGGCGATAAACCCGATCACGAATTCACGATTGATCCGCTCAATGCCAAAATCCAACTCATCCGCCCATGACATTTTCGACTCCACGTCCATCAAATCCTTGATCAGGAAAGTAAGGACACTGTCACGACCCATGCGAGGCAGAAAAAAATCCTCACCAGCCCGGGACGGAGTAGACTTGAAAGGCACATCACCCCAGTGATTCATCAACCAGTAATACCAAAGCGCACGTAAAGCGCGGACTTCTCCGAGCAGGTTATTCATCACCTTACTATCTGGCTGGTTTTTCAGTCCCACTTCCAACAGGCCTTTCTCACACTCATTCGCCCGGTTGATGGCATTGTATCCATTATTCCAGACCGTAAGCAGATCGGCATTGGTGGGCGTCGTTTCAAACGACCAGATATCCCGGCGGGAATTGTCCGGAGATGCACCCACACCGCCACATTCCACATCCGTGTTACCCGCAAAATTGTTGGACAGTCGAGACGTGTAAGCGTCCTGATTGAACAAGGCATACACACTGTTGACGGCCTTCTTTGCATCCGCCTCGCTGGCGAATACGTATTCAGGCGTGAAGTTCGAAGGGGAATCCGCCGTCAGGAATTTCTGGCAGGATGGAAGTGCTCCGATGATGATCAGGGCCAGTATGATTTGTATTCTTTTCATTGCTGATGCTTTAAAATGATCTTTTCGGTTAGAAACTAACATTGATGCCAACCGTGTAATTCCGACTCTTCGGATAAGCCGAATAATCAACACCCGGCGTCAATTGCGAATACCCATCGTTCCGTGTGGAACTTACCTCAGGATCATATCCCGAATAGTTTGTCCAAACGAAAGCATTATATACCGTGGCATATACCCTGAACTTGGTCATCCGCATATTTGCAATCAGTTGCTTCGGCAGAGAATAACCCAGTGTCAACGTATTCAACCGCAGAAAGGACCCATCTTCCACCGCCCAGGAATGGAATACAGGAGATGCCGTACCAAAAGAGAAGGGCGACCAGATCTGAGGATTAGGATTCAGCTTCTCCAAGGCTGCGAGATCCGTCACCAGATTGCCGTTACCATCTATATAACGGTAACGACTATCCGAATTGACGGTATTCAGCATGTTACCATAACTCGTACGATAGAATTGGTTGAAGGATATCTTTCCGGAATTGTAAATGTCATTGCCGATCACCCAGTTAAAATTCGCACTCAAATCGAAATCGCCATAAAGGGCATTGATCCCGAAACCTCCCGTATGCTTGGGCAAGGCACTGCCGATCACCTGACGGTCGGCCGCAGTGATCACACCGTCACCATTCAAATCCTTCAGCTTCATGACTCCGGGCCTGACACCAATTCCACCAAGGAAAGACCCCACATTCGTGACACCCGGCTTCAACGTGTACACCCTGGTGGCCTGATTATACGATTGGAAATCATCCGAAGTGTACATGCCATCCGTAACATATCCGTACATCAGACCTATCGTCTGACCCACATATACCCGATAGTCATCCTGTGATTTCAAATCAGTACCTGCCCAATTTGAAGAGAATGGTTTCTCATTCACACCATCCAGCTTGTCAATCTTGGATTTGTTTACGCCGATATTGAATGTAGTATTCAACTGGAATTTTTTCTTCTGCACAAGCGTCGCATTCAAAGACAATTCAACGCCACGATTGGATGTCTGACCGATATTTCGTTGTTGTTTCGAAAAACCAGTCACCTGCGGAATGTCAGATTCTACCAGCAAATCCTTCGTGGTATTCCAATAGGCATCAAGGGTACCGGACAAGCGTTGCTTGAACAATGTGAAATCAATACCTGTGTTTCTGGTAACGGTGGTCTCCCATCTGATATCCGGATTGGGTAGTAACGATGACGCATAACCGTAATAAGGCTGGGCGACATCCGCAAATCCGATCGGTCTGTTATCGGTGGGTGCAAACTGAATCCTCCACAAGTCATTGCTGATCCGATTGTTACCGGCCTGCCCATAGCTGATCCTGAACTTCAGATCATCCAC
>JBEEMB010000253.1:0-4657 GCA_041167815.1 Bacteroidota bacterium
TCTCCTTGATCCGTGTCACCAACTCGGATATCATTTCATTTTTCTGGAGCGAATGCATAACCTGAGCAGCCAGTTGCTTGTCTTTCAGATCGAGCGATTCTTGCAGATTTTGTTTCTCCTGACTGAGTTTTTCTTCTCGAAGCTGGGCCTCTATGCGTTCAACTGTAGCGCGTCTGCGGTGTCTGATGAGCAAGAAAAACATAAAACCGATGGTCGCACCACCAACGACCCCCAAAATCGTTCGTTCTATGCGTAATTGTCTGATGGCGGAAATTTCCTGCTCCTGTAGCCTTGATTCAAGATCCTGTTGAAGAAGGCTTTGCCGGGCCTTCGACTTTTCTGAAATCTCCGTCAATCGATGATGCAGTTCAAGATAAAAGAGGGCGGAGTCGGCTCTCTGTTTCAATTGAAAAATGGAAGCAATATTCTTAGAGACCCGTTCCTGTACCAATATGTCATTTCGTTCCTTTGCCAATTCCAAAGCACTCCGGAAATGCTCCAACGCCTGATCTGGATCGGATTGTTTTAGCGAAAGGTCTCCCAGAAAGGTATGGGCTATTGAAAGCACTGATTTCAGGCCATGCGCCTGACCATGCACTACCACTTCTGTTAATAGCTGGCGGGCACTGTCAAGCCGGCCTGTGGAAATCAATAACTCCGCCAAACTTATCATAGGACGGCTCACATTGACCGGGTCTGTTCCGGACCTTGCAAGGCGAATGGCTTTGAGGAAATATGCCTTGGCCTGATCTGGCTTTTCTTCCTTCATCGAGATCAGTCCCAGGTTGTTGAAATATGAAAACAGATAATTGGATGGCACAGCGGCATGTTGGTCTTTATAAAACCGCTCCAAAGTTTGATGACCAAGTACCGTGAGCGTGCGACTGCGCTTGAAATCTCCTAGTATGGTATGCACCCCACCCAGATTGAAGTAAGCATTTCCAAGCAATCGAAGATCCCCGGACTTATCCGCGTTGTTCAACGCCCTGCTGAAATAATCAACTGCACGGTTCAGTAATCCCCCATAAAAACAAACCGTCCCAGCCTGGGCCAATGCACGGGTACGTTGAGCGTAATCACGTTTTTTTTGGGCGATTTCCACTGCCGTGAGCGCATACTGAAGGGACTTCCCGAGGTCCTCATCTTTGAGGACATCTGAAAGACTGATATTCAACGAGATCCTAACCGTATCCGACTGGGCATCACGAAGTGCCCGTATCAGAGAGTCCTGTACAGATTGAGCGGATAGCGAAATGAAAGAAAAACAAAAGCCGAAAAAAAAGACGATCGCACGGTTCATGGACTTGCTCCATTTAATGAAAGGTAGTACAAATCAGTCTTTAGTATGTGGGAAAGAAAAGGCCGTCTTTTCGGACGGCCTTTTGATAGAAATTATCAGCACTGAATCAATCACCACTCAGTGAGGCAGTGAGATATTCCCTGTTCAATCTGGCAATGTTAAGTACGGAGATCTCTTTGGGACACTCCGCTTCACACGCGTATGTGTTGGTGCAGGATCCAAAGCCCTCCTTGTCCATCTGTGCAACCATGGATGTCACGCGTTGTGCACGCTCTGGACTTCCCTGAGGAAGCAGCGAAAGGTGTGACACCTTTGCGGATACGAACAACATGGCAGAAGAATTCTTACAGGCAGCCACACAAGCACCACATCCGATGCAAGTGGCGGCAGAAAAGGCCGCATCTGCGTTGTCCTTTTCGACGGGGATCGCGTTGCCATCAACGGCATTTCCGGTATTGACGGATACGTATCCGCCAGCCTGGATGATGCGGTCAAAAGCACGGCGGTCAACCATCAAATCCTTGATGACTGGGAAAGAGTCTGCACGGAATGGTTCGATGGTGATGGCATCCCCATCCTTGAAAGCACGCATGTGTAACTGGCAGGTGGTGGTTCCTTTCCAGGGTCCGTGAGGACGTCCGTCAATCACCATGGAACATGAGCCACAAATACCTTCCCGGCAATCGTGATCGAAAGTGATCGGGTCCTCTCCTTCTTTGATCAGTTTCTCATTCAGCACGTCGATCATCTCGAGGAAGGACATCTCAGAGGAGATATCACTCACCTTGTACGTCTCAAATCTGCCAGCCTCGTTACGGTTGCGCTGGCGCCAAACCTTGAGCGTGAGATTCATGTGATAATGTTCCATGGACAGGATGATTAGTTCGGTGGTCGTTTTGTTTATGATTCGGGCGCATATCATTGGTGCGCCTTTCAAGGGTATTATTTATAGCTGCGCTGACTGGGCTTCACAACATCATAGATCAACGGCTCTTTGTGCAGTTGCCAGTTGTCTCCCTGATATTCCCACAGGGCGGCATGCATGTAATCCGCATCATTGCGCAGCGCTTCTCCATCCGGTGTCTGGTATTCCTCGCGGAAGTGTCCACCGCAGCTTTCATTACGCTCGAGTGCATCGATGCACATCAGTTCTCCCAGTTCGATGAAGTCTGCCACGCGGCCGGCCTTATCAAGCTCAGGGTTCATTTCACCGATCGCCCCGGGTATGCGCACATCGCTCCAGAATTCCTCACGCAGTGCACGAATCTCCTGAATGGCCTGCTTCAGTCCTTCTTCGTTCCGTGCCATACCGCACTTGTCCCACATGATTTTTCCAAGACGCTTGTGGAAGCTTTCGACGGTCTGCTTTCCTTTGATGTTCATGAGCTTTTCGATGCGCTCACGCACGCGCTGTTCAGCATCTGCGAAGGCCGGGTGGTTGACAGATTCCGCAGGCTTCCCTACTTCATCCGCCAGATAGTTGCCGAGCGTGTATGGAATAACGAAATATCCATCGGCCAATCCCTGCATGAGCGCGGAAGCACCCAGGCGGTTGGCACCGTGGTCGCTGAAGTTGGCTTCACCGAGGGCGTACAAACCTTTCACAGAGGTCATGAGTTCGTAATCGACCCAAAGGCCACCCATGGTATAGTGAACAGCAGGGTAGATACGCATCGGTACTTCGTAAGGATTCTCTCCGGTGATCTTTTCGTACATGTCGAAAAGGTTGCCGTATTTCTCCTTTATCACATCTTTACCGAGGGCTATGATGCCATCCTTACCCACATCACCAAGATTTTTCTTGCTGACTTCCGCCTTTCCGTAACGGTAGATGGCATCTGAGTAGTCAAGGTAAACCGCCTGTTTGGAGCTTCCCACACCGAAACCGGCATCACAACGCTCCTTGGCGGCACGTGAAGCCACATCACGGGGAACCAGGTTACCGAAAGCGGGATAGCGACGCTCCAGGAAATAGTCGCGCTCATCCTCGGGAATATCGGTGGGTTTGCGGTCTTCGTTCTGCTTTTTAGGCACCCAGATACGTCCGTCGTTCCGGAGGGATTCGGACATGAGGGTGAGCTTCGACTGATGGTCGCCGCTCACAGGGATACATGTCGGGTGTATCTGAGTGAAACAAGGATTTCCGAAAAGGGCGCCATGCTTGTGCGCCTTCCATGCGGCCGTTACGTTACAACCCATGGCGTTGGTGGAGAGATAGAAAACGTTGCCATAACCACCCGTGCAAAGAAGTACTGCGTGTCCGAAGTGGCGCTCCAGTTCTCCGGTCACGAGGTTGCGTACGATCACACCTTTCGCCTGACCATCGATCATAACCAGATCGAGCATTTCATGGCGACTGTACACCTGGACCGCACCAAGTGCGACCTGGCGTTCCATAGCCTGATATGCACCGATCAGGAGCTGCTGTCCTGTCTGACCTGCAGCGTAGAACGTACGCTGGACCTGCGTTCCGCCAAAGGAACGGTTGCTGAGCAATCCGCCATATTCACGGGCGAAGGGAACACCCTGCGCCACGCACTGGTCGATGATGCTTGTACTCACTTCAGCCAGTCGATAGACGTTGGCCTCACGGGCACGATAATCGCCGCCTTTGATGGTATCATAAAACAGACGGTACACGGAGTCTCCGTCGTTCTGATAGTTTTTTGCTGCGTTGATGCCGCCCTGTGCCGCGATGGAGTGGGCCCGGCGGGGGGAATCCTGAAAGCAGAAGGCTTTGACTTTATAGCCTAATTCACCAAGACTGGCGGCGGCAGAGGCGCCGGCTAGACCGGTGCCTACGACGATCACCTCCAGCTTACGCTTGTTGGAGGGGTTCACCAGGCGCACGGTGCTTTTGTAGTTCTTCCACTTGGTCTCCAGGGGGCCTGCGGGAATCTTACTTTCTGGCATATGTCAGGAGTTGGATGAGGTGACGGTATACTTGATAAGAAAAATCAGAATGATTAGAATAACAACGTAATACTGCCGATGTTTATGGGTTCTATGTCGAAATAGAAGAACAGCGGCATCAAAGCGAATATCAGGGGGACCAGCACTGCATAGCCAATGCCGATGCTGCGAATCATTGACGTGTACTTGCTGTGGTTCCAACCCATCGTCTGGAAAGCACTCTGAAAACCGTGAAGCAAGTGCCAGGCCAGGGAAAAACAACCCAACAAATAAACAATCACAGCCCAGCCCCGGTCAAAAGCCTGGTCCATTTTGAGATAGAGATTGTGGTAATCCTTACCATCATAGACCACCGGATCAAGATGACCAAAACGCGAAGGCACCCAGAAATCGCTGAGGTGTACAACCAGGAAGAGAAGGATAAGCGTACCAAGCAGCGCCATG
>JBEEMB010000291.1:0-3457 GCA_041167815.1 Bacteroidota bacterium
CCATGAACAACAACTGTCCATCCGGCAGGAAACGAGCCAGGTCTCCACTCCGGTAGAAACGCAGACCACTGCCGGGTTCCAACGGATCTTCCACAAATCTTTCACGGGTAAGTGCCGCGTCGTTCACATAACCGCGACCGGTCTGTGCCCCACCGATCCACAGCTCGCCTGTCACGCCCGGCGGCACACGGCGGCCAAGACGGTCGACCACACGAAGGACAGTATTGGCATAAGGACGACCGATGGGGATTTTAGGGTATCCATGACCGCTAGTGGCCTGCCAGCAGGCAACACCTACGGCCGTTTCCGTCGGGCCATAGCCATGATAAAGTTTTGCCCGATAGGTACCGAGAGATTTACGCAAGGTTTCTTCCGGCAAGGTTTCACCACCGCACCAAATCGTGCGAAGGGTTTCATCAACGCCTGGTTTGTAACCAAGTTCCAGGAATCGCGCGAGCAATCCCGGTACAAAATGAATATAAGTAACGCCGAATCTTTCTATCAGTGTGGCGATCTCTGTCGGGTCCGGCGGTGTGGCTCCTGTGGACATCACCACCGAACCTCCGGAAATCAACGGCAGGAACACTTCCGGTATCCAGACGTCAAAGCCGATGGAGGAACGATGCAGCGTTTTATCAGAAGGCCCGAAATCCAACAAATCGCGGGTATGTAAAAGCCGGTTCAGGATCTGTCGATGTTCCACCATCACACCTTTGGGACGTCCGGTGGAACCGGAGGTGTACATGATATAGGCCAGACGTCCCCCGGAGAGCTCCGGTAAACCGGAGATCCCGGTACAGACCCGGCTGCGCTCAATCGAACGCCTGATATCCAGCACCCGGATGCCCAATCCCATTTCTTCTGAGAGGGGTTGATCTGTCAGGCAGAGTGATGCGGATGCATCCCTCAACATATATCCGACACGTGTCGGCGGGAGGTCGGGCGCAATGGGCAGAAATGCGCCGCCGGCCCTTAGCACAGCCATGACGGCAATGACAAATTCGGGAGACCTGCCAATTCTGATGCCAACAGGCGTCTCCTTCCCGACGCCTTGTTCCCTTAAAAAGCGGGCCAACGATCCGGAAAGGATATCCAGCATGCCATAGCTCAGTTCCCCTTCCGGAGTGACCACCGCTGTTCGATGAGGAAATTTCCCGGCCACATCCAACACCACGCCATGCAGGGAAGTTGTTGGATATGATTTCCGAACGCCCTGTTCCATCTGCCAAACAAGCGGGTCTTTTTCTTCGGGCAACAGTATGTCGACGGCATCTGCATCGATGGAAGCATCTGTCATGCACTGGCGCAGGACCATCATCCAGCGATCGAAAAACTTCCGAATATCTTCCGTTCCGAAGATGGTACGGTCGTAATGCAAGGTGATACCGTCCTGCATGACCGCATCAATACCTGTCTTGGCCGAGAGGATGATCGAAAGATCGGCTTTCGGTGTGCTGACCTGGAGCGGAAACAACTCGGTATTCAGGCCATCAAACTTCACTTCCTCCAACGGATCCTCCCGGTGGTTGAACAGGGAATGGAAGAGGCGGCCGGAAACAAGATGCTCGCGCTGAGGGATCATCTCATTCAAATGACCGGAAGGAAGCCGTGAATGCCTGTAGGCTGCACGCAATGAGGCATTCAACTGGCGGACCACATCCCGGTAAGACATCCCCCTGGAAACATGCAAACACAGGGGGATGGTTTTCATCCGAAATCCAATGAGCGTCCTTTCGGCAGCACCCCGGCGATCGTGTACCGGCAGTCCGATAAGTATGTGCTCCAGCCCTGTGATCCGGTGCAGCAGCATGGCATAAGTGGATAGAAAAAGTCGAAGCATGGGGCCGGAACCGGCGTCCGCATATGGGCGAATGCCTTCCCTGAATGTCGACGGAATGAAATAGGGGCCGATGCCCAGTTCGGGGCGAAGTCCAGCCGCTGACTGACCTGTCTGATGCGGCCAGCGGATATCAGCGGATGCATATTGAAGATGTCCCTTCCAGAACTCGATATCAACCTTTGCATCAGCGGTCTTGAGATAAAACCGTTCTGATCGTCCCCAATTAAGCGCATTGGCCACCAGGGGGTCAGTCTTCACTTTTTTTCCTGCGGCGTTCAGTGCATAGTTTTCTGACAATTCCCGAATCAGGAGTCGATAAGACCCTCCATCGGTTTGTATGTGATGTAAGACCAGCAGGAGGATATGACTTTCGGCTGACAACGAAAGCAACAGCGCTCTGATCGGAAGATCTCTTTCGAGATCAAACGGCAGTTTGAGGAATGCTTTTGCTGTTTCGCCGGCTGCCATATCCCCGAGATCAGAGGTTAGACTCAGATCCCGTTTTTCAAGGATAAAGCCCATTGAGTCGGCCTCCTGCTGGTATAATTCGCCGTCAGATTCCACAAAAATGGAATGCAGCGGAGCATGTCTTGAGATGATTTCTCTCAATGAAAGTTCCAAGGCATCAATGTCCAGCTTGCCATTGAGCCGAAAGGATATGGGTTTGTGATACCGGTCGTCTGTTGGGTCGAGCCTGTACAGATACCAAAGCTGCCGCTGACCATCCGTAGCCGGATAGAGGCTTCCCGCTACGGCACCGGCTCCGTCCAAACGCGTTCCGACAGGGTGGACTATGGCCCCCTTGTCAGCTCCCTGTTGCTGCCTTCCCTGATTCATCCGCTGTGTTGAAGGGTGAAACTCATATAGGTTTTCCCCTCGCCATTGTCCGAATCAAATGCAACACGATGATGGGCATACACAGGCGTGTACACGCGTCAGGCACGGGCATGAATTGGACGGTAATGGCTCGGTGGAACGAGCTTTCGTTGGGGGTACGGATTGGTAGGGTCGATGTCCATCTGAAGAAAATGGATGGCATCGGCAGTTTGTGATTTCAGGGAGAGGAGATAAAATTAAGCGCTACCAGAATCCAAAAATCGTAGAAATACGATGTACCTTGGAATCTTTTTTGTTATACACATCTTGTCAACGAACGAGCCATGATCCTGACCGAGATACCGCAAATCTTTTCATTTTTCACAGATGAAATTGTTTCGTCCGATGTGCTTCAGCCTGATGAAAAGCCATTGACGGCAGGATTTATGAAAGAGCGGTTGCAGACGTTCGCTGCCGGAAGATTCTGTGCCAGGCATGCGATGCAATTGATGGGGTTGCCTGATGCCCCCATTCTTGTCGGGAAGGACCGTGCGCCCGTGTGGCCGAAGGGACTCGCGGGTTCCATTAGTCATACACAGGGGATGGCGGGGGCGATGGTCTCCTCTCTTTCACATTATCCGTCTATTGGCCTGGATATAGAGCGCAGGGGTGTGGTACATCGAAACCTCTGGCACCTGTTGTTCGACGAACTCGAACAGCAACAGATATTGAGGGCGGAAATTCCTGATAATCAGGCGACACTGTATTTCTCATTGAAGGAAGCCTACTATAAAATGCAGT
>JBEEMB010000053.1:0-7181 GCA_041167815.1 Bacteroidota bacterium
CCACGATATTTGCTTTTTCTTCGTCTTTGTTGAGCATGAAGATCGAGGGGCCGCTTCCGGAAATACCTCCGCCCAAGGCGCCTGCTTCGAGGCATCTTTGTTTCACGTCATTGAATCCAGGAATCAGGATGCTCCTCACGGGTTCGATGATCACATCTTCCAGTGATCGTCCGATGAGATCATAATCTCCTTTCATGAAACCTGCGACGAGTCCGGCAATATTTCCCCATTGGCGGATGGCCTGTTTGAGTTGTACTTCTTTTCTGAGGATTTGTCTCGCATCCGATGTTCTCACTTCGATTTGAGGATGCACCACGGTGACATGCAGCGGTGGGGCATCCAGTTGTACGATGTCGAGCGGATGTATTGACCGAATGAGCGTGACACCTCCATAGATGCAGGGGGTGATATTGTCTGCATGTTTCACCCCACTGGCTACTTTCTCACCATTCATGGCGAAGCGCACCAGATCGGGATTGGAGAACGGCTTGCCGAGTAGGATGTTTGCTGCAACCACCGCACCTGCGGAACTGGCCGCGCTGGAACCGAGTCCACTGCCTGGTTTGATACGTTTATCGACCGTGAGGTTGAATCCGGGTTTTTCTGGCAGATCCTCCATCAGGGCCAGCAGCGCGGCGCCGGCCACGTTCCTTTCCGGTTCCGTAGGCAAGTCATAGCCGTCGATGTGCCGGATACGCAATCCCGGGTCACCACCGATCTCGAGTTCCATGATATCAACGGGGTCTTCAAGCGCGAGTCCCAGGATGTCGAATCCACAAACAAGGTTGGCCACGGTGGCAGGTGCCGCTATTTTTATTCTGCGGGGCATTGTTTTCGTTTAGTCGTCAACGTTAGTTTCTCAGCGAAGAGTGGCCCGTATGATATCAGCGAAGACCCCACTGGCCGTGACTTCCGCTCCGGCACCTGCTCCTTTGACCACGAGGGGTTGGTCGGGATACCTTTGCGTTTGGAACAGCACGATGTTGTCTTTACCGTAAAGATGATAGAAGTCGTGTTCGGGGGAAATGTGTTTCAATCCCACTTCCGCTTTGCCCTGGTCGAAGCTGGCCACGAATTTCAGTTTGCATCCTGCCGCAGAGGCTTCATCATAGATGGCTTTGAAATGGTCTTCCTGGCGTAGCATTTCTGCATAAAAGTCTTCAACGGATCCCTGCATACAGGATTCCGGGAGGAAGGCGTTGCATCCGATATCCTCCATTTCAATACGTTCTCCAGCTTCGCGTGCCAGTATCATTATTTTCCGCATGACATCTGTTCCACTCAGGTCCAGGCGAGGATCAGGTTCGGTGTAGCCTTCTGTCTGGGCTTGACGTACCACTTCAGAAAAAGGACGGGATCCGTCGTAGTTGTTGAACACGAAATTGAGGGTTCCGCTGAGTACCGCTTCTATCCGGTGGATCACATCGCCGCTGCCTCGGAGATCATTCAGCGTTCCGATGACGGGCAGGCCTGCACCCACGTTCGTTTCGAAGAGAAAGCGACAGTTGAATTCTCGTGTAAGGTCTTTGAGTCGCTGATAGTTGACATAGGCGGAGGATGCTGCGATCTTGTTACATGCTACAACTGACATTGATTTGCGCAGGAGCTTCTCATAGAATGGGGGGACCTGATCGCTTGCTGTGATGTCTACGAATACGGTGTTTCTTAGATTCCGATCGATCATCACATCGGTGAATCTTGAGAGGTCTGCTGTTTCTCCGGTGTTGAGCAATTCCTGCCAGTTTTCAAGGTCCACACCTTCTTCGGTCAGGAGCATGCGTCTGCTGTTTGAGAGACCCATCACCCGGACCTGTAGTCTGAGTTGTTCTGCGAGATAGGCTTGTTGTTTGCGCAGTTGATCGATCAGTCGGCGTCCTACGTTTCCGGTTCCTGTGATGAACAGATTCACTTGCTTGTAAGTCGTTTCAAAAAATTCTTCGTGCAGGATATTCAGAGCCTTGCGCACATCTGTGGTGGAGATGACTGCGGAAATATTTCTTTCAGACGAACCCTGTGCGATGGCGCGAACGTTGACGCCGTTGCGTCCGAGGGTTCCGAACATTCGACCGCTGATGCCCGGGTGACTTTTCATTTGTTCTCCGACAAGGGCCACGATGGACAGGTCTTTCTCGATGCGAAGCGGTTCTACTTTCTGAAGGGCGATTTCGATGGAGAAGGCATCATCCACCAGCTGTTTGGCATCATCACTGCGCGCATTGTCGATACCCACGCAGATGCTGTGTTCTGAAGATCCCTGGGTGATCAGGATGACATTTATTTGTCCTTGTGCAAGCGCTTCGAAAAGTCTTTTGGAGAAGCCAGGAACACCTACCATGCCACTTCCTTCGAGGCTTAGGAGTGCGATGTTATTGATGCTTGAGATGCCTCGGACGATTTCATGTTGTGGTGCATTTCGGTTTTCTATGACTGTGCCGGGATCATCGGGGGAAAAAGTATTCTTGATCCAAACCGGAATGTTTTTGGACATCACGGGTTGGATGGTGGGGGGATATATGACTTTGGCCCCGAAATGCGAGAGTTCCATCGCCTCCTGATAGGAAATCGAGGGGATGATCTTCACATTGCTGACCCAGCGGGGATCTGCCGTCATCATACCTGATACATCCGTCCAGATTTCAAGAATCTGTACATTGAGGGCGGCAGCAAAGATAGCTGCGGTGTAATCGGATCCGCCCCTTCCTAGGGTGGTCGTTGCCCCTTTGGATTCTGAGGCAATGAAGCCGGGCACTACGTGGATGTCTTCCGTATGATTGACTGACCATTGAGCGATCAAATCGTTGGTGGTATCAAACTGCACGGTCGCGTGACCAAAGTCGGCATTCGTACGAATAAGTTCGCGTGCATCTGCCCATCCGGCGTTGGCACCTTGTGCCTGAAAGGCAGCTGCGATGATTCGGGAGGAGAGGAGTTCGCCGTAGCTGACGATACGGTCGCGGGTTCGTGAAGACAATTCTCCGAGCAGGAAAACCCCATTGCAGATGTCCTCCAGGTCGTTGCAATGTTTTTTCACGAGACTCAGGGTGCCGCTTTGCTGACTGACGGGCAGCAGCGACTTTACCGCCTGCATGTGACGGTCTTCCACGACGGCCAGGGTTTCACGAAATGTTTCTGAACCGGTTGCCGCCTCATCACCGCAACGCAGCAGTGTGTCTGTGATTCCGCCGAGTGCGGATACGACGACAATTGCCTGGCCACGGTTCAGCCGGGCCGATACGATATCGATGACCTTACGGATATTATCCGCGTTTGCGACGGAGCTACCGCCGAATTTCAAGACCTGTTTCATGTGTTTGTTGGAAGGGGTAAGATGGAATAACTTTCGATTCGCTGGTTGGGCCAATGCCCGATGGGATAATATGTGTATGTGCAACCCTTAACGGGTTGTAATAATGGTAGTGGTGGTCATGAAAATGACCTGTGTTGGCGCAGCAAATCGGTATGTGATGGTTGATCGCATCTAAGTGCTTGCAAGTTAATGTTTGCGGCTGAGATTTCAAAGCAACTCCGGATTTTGTATTATCTTCGACACATTGCCTGCCATTGTTGCGACGTGTCATTCCTCAAATTTCAACGACGATGAGTGTTCCCCCGAACGCCGCCCTGCAACAGTTCAAAACGCAGGTAGGCATCAAGTATCAATTGTATAACAGCCTGTTCACTTCACTCCCTTTCCACAGGATAGAGAAAACAGGAATTCTACTCTCTTTATTGTCTTCCAACTGTGAAGAAGGATACCGGCGGAATCTGAGCCCGGTACAAATCATTGAAGAGTTTTTTGAACGGCATACCACTTATGCCACCACCCAGGAGCGACTTGATCTGCTCTTCCGATTTGTTCAGTATGTGGAGCGTCAGGTTGTGTTGTTCGATGCATTGGAAGATGCTGCATTTCGGGATGTAAATGATATGTCGGGCACGGGTACAATCAAACAATTGGAGTCCGAAGTGCGTCAGGGGCAACTCGAGGGAAGATTACAGGAGAAGCTCAAAGATTTTGCTGTCAGGTTGGTATTGACAGCCCATCCTACACAGTTCTATCCCGGTTCCGTGCTGGGTATCATCAATGATTTGTCCCGTGCTGTTTCTGAAAATAATGTCGGACAGATAAACATCTACCTGCAACAATTGGGCAAAACACCATTCTTCAAAAAACAGAAGCCCACGCCATACGATGAAGCGATAAGTCTGATCTGGTATCTGGAAAATGTATTCTACCCTGCTTGTGGACGGATCATCTCCCAGATGCGTACACAGTTTCCGGATGCCATGCCCGAGAACGGGCACCCGGTGATCCAGATGGGTTTCTGGCCTGGCGGAGACCGTGACGGGAATCCCTTTGTAACGGCAGACACCACCATGCGTGTGGCAGAAGCCCTGAGAGGAAGCATCATTAAATGTTATTACATGGAAGTCAGGAGGCTGAAGCGCCGTCTGACGTTCGAAGGAGTGGAAGCACCGCTTCAAGAATTGGAGCGCAAGCTTTACGATAATATTTTCATTCCGGGTATGCGGACGGAATTGTCGAAAGAGGAGATCCTGTCGACGCTGTCACAGATTCGGGAAACGATGCTGTATCAGCATAATGGATTGTTCATTTCAATGCTGGACAGTCTGATGAACAAGGTAAGGCTCTTTGGACTGTACTTTGCTTCGTTGGACATTCGACAGGACAGTTCCGTTCACGGCAAAGTGCTGGATCAACTGTCTGAGGCCGGTTTAGGCCTTCCCAAAGGATTTTCCGGTTTGTCTGCATCAGATCAGGAGGCCTGTTTATCGGCTCTTGATGAAGGCCTGCCGGAGGAGGTATCTGTGGATGGTATGGCTGGAGAGACCATCGCCTCAATCCGCGCGATTCGTCGCATTCAGGCATTGAACGGCGAGGCTGGGGCAGGGCGTTATATCATCAGCCAATGCAACAGTGCCCGACATCTGATGGAGGTGATGGCATTGTTTGTGCTCGCCGGCTGGGACAGACAGAGTATCACGGTAGATATTGTACCTCTGTTCGAAACCATTGATGATCTTTTGCGTGCGGAGCGGATCATGGAGGAATTATACAGTCTGCCAGTATATCGTGAACATTTGAAACGACGCGGAGATCGGCAGACGATCATGCTCGGATTCAGTGATGGCACGAAGGATGGAGGCTATTTGATGGCCAATTTCAGTATTTACAAGGCAAAGGAATCGTTGACCAGCATCTCCCGTCAATTTGGTATTGAAGTGGTCTTCTTTGATGGGCGGGGTGGTCCTCCTGCACGTGGGGGAGGCAAGACCCACAAGTTCTATGCATCTTTGGGCAGGAATATCGCCAACCGCGAAATTCAGTTGACGGTGCAGGGGCAGACTGTCAGTTCGAATTTTGGTACGGTGGATGCGGCTCAGTTCAATATTGAGCAGTTATTGCACGCAGGATTGAGCAATGATCTCGTTTCTGCGCATCCTGTGACGATGGATTCAGCAGACCAGAGTTTATTGGAGGAGCTCAGTGTAATTGGGCACGAAGCATATGTACAGCTAAGGGAGCATCCCCATTTTTTGGATTATCTCGGTCATGCCAGTCCGCTTCGATTTTATGCTGAAACAAATATTGGAAGCAGGCCCGCAAAAAGGGGAGCGGCCGGTCGTTTGAGTTTGAAAGACCTGAGGGCCATTCCTTTTGTAGGGGCATGGAGTCAGCTTAAGCAGAATGTAACGGGTTACTATGGTGTAGGTACGGCTTTACGTCGAATGGATGAGGCCGGGAAACTCCCGGATGTCAAGGTGCTCTACCAACGTTCTGCATTCTTTAAAACATTGATTGATAATTGTGAGATGGCGATGCTGAAATGCCATTTCCCGCTTACAAGATTCCTGAGCGACCATCCAGTGTATGGAGTGATATGGCATATGATTCACGAGGAATTTGAGTTGACCCGTCGTTATATTTTCCAATTGTCCGGCAAGACGGAGTTGATGGCAGACTATCCGGTTGAACAGCTCTCTGTACAAATGCGGGAGCGTATTGTACTACCGCTGACGACGATTCAGCAGTTTGCCATTACCAAGGTCAGGGAATTGGAGGAGCACATGATGCAGTCGCCCGACAAAAAAGTTTATGAAAAACTGGTGATGCGCTGTTCTTTCGGGATCATCAATGCGGGTCGAAATTCCGCGTAAACCATTGATCAGGCCGCACCTGTGGCGGCCTTTTCCACTTCCTCTTTAGTCATGGAAGACACGTTCTGAGGGATATGACATCTTCCGTTGAAGATGACTGAGGGTTCTACGTGCAGGCTTCCTGTAAAGATATCTCCCTGGATATTGGCCGCTCCCAGCAAAGAAACATTTCTTGGGACGTGGACATTTCCGAAAATGCGTCCGCTGATGCGGGCCGTCGGGCTGTGAATTTCTCCAATCACCACACCAGTTTCTCCGACAATGACGGTCGAGGAGCAGTCCACATTTCCATGAATGGTTCCGTCGATGACGAGTGGCTTTGTGCTTACTACTTTTCCACTCAATACGGTTCCTTGGCCGATAAATGCACTATCGGCCTCATCCATATTCGGAGGGTTGGATTTTTTATACCATGGGAACGGCATGGGCGCAAGTTATCACGCAAATATTTGAGATGCAAGGGTTGGGGACATCTATTTTAAAAAAAGAGGGGCGGCTGAAAAGCCGCCCCGTGGCAAAATCGACCCAACGTATGACTGCCTAAAATTTATAGACGGCGGCGAGCAGGAAGCTGGCGTCTCCGTTTCTGACGTCGCCGGATTTGTTACTGAAAATTTTTCCGGAAGCAGATTCCACCCTGAATTCAGGAATCAAGGTAAGGCTTCCGATCCGGATATTTCCAGAGAGTGTGTTTGCAAATACGGATGATCCTTCCGGGGCCAGCGACATCGCGGCCAGACTGTTTTTATCGCTGAAATATTCTGATCTAAGCGTGAGTCCAAAGCCGGGGGTTGGATCCAGGTTAAGATAGAGCGCTGATCCCCACCATTTTGTTGACTTTTCGTCGTATTTGCTGTTGGTTTGAAACCTGTTGGAAGCCACAGTGCCATTGAAACCCATGCTAAACAGATCGCTGGCTTTTGCTGTCAGTACCAAATCGAATTGTCCGGTTTTTGCACTGTCGGTGAAGCGTTTTCCACCCACGTAGTTAAGGTATGCTT